>PNAR01000285.1 GCA_003169715.1 Acidobacteriaceae bacterium
AAGGCGGCATAAGTTTTTTCCATCTCGGATTCTAGAATCAGATGCGAATCGCCGTCAGACAGCGGAACCGGTTCCGCTATCCATCTTGGACCGCATACTGCTCCCACCGCGGCCAGCGCGGCGTCGAGGGCGGTGACACGCCCGTTTTCGGCGCCTTCATGGTTCAGGTTTTCAGACTTTGCGCGCACGTCGAGAGCTTGTTGGTCTTTTCCTGAATCACCGCCCGCTGGAGAAAGCGATGCAACCGCTGCCATGACCTCTGCTTCGCTCGGCGACCGTTCAGTGCGGACTTCCTTCCCCGGAGTTAACGGGAGTTCCGACGTTATTGCTTCCGACGAAGGTGGCTCAACCGTTGCCGGTGTCTCCAACTTCACTGCTTCTGGCGAAGGTACTTGAGCGGCTGCCTCTGAAAGCATCGCCTCTAGTTTCGCTGCACTTTCTTTCTCTGCACTCTCGGGAGACAAAGAGTGTGTCTCCGTCTCGGAATGCTTGGTTTCCATCGCAATGAGCCGCTCAACCGTAAAATTTTCGAACGGTCTCACCGCTCCTGCATTTTCGCTGGCCGGACGAGTTTCTTGAGTAGCCGCAGTCACCGCCGGAGCCTCCGGCAGTTTTGCTTCCGCGGGCTGTTGATTACCGCGCCTGCTTAGATCCTGAAACGTGGTCCTAACAGTCTTAGGTTGGCTCTCTTCGACATCATCCTTAACATCGTTACTGGGGGCGGCGCTTCGCGGGATGCCTAAGCGTTTCTTCCACCCAGACGTTGTCTCACTTCCCGGGTCGGTTGACTTGTCCCGGCTTCGGCGCGGCGTTTCCGCGCTGCTGCCAGCTTTGGTGGACCGTCCTGGCTTGGCCACGTTTGCCAGGGGAACGATCTTGTCTTCTAATTTGATAATCGCGGCTAGAAGTTCTGTCGAATCAAATGGCTTAACGATGTGAGCATCCGCACGGACCCTCCTGGCCTCGTCCACCTTGAATGGCTCCAGCTTTCCGACCGTGAGCAATACCGGAATACGGGCGGTTGCCTGCGACTCCTTCAGCCGCTGGCAAACCTCCAGCCCGCCGTACCCTGGCATGTAAACGTCGAGAACGATCAAATCGGGAACGATTTCGGCAATTTTCTTGAGTGCCGCAGATCCATTATTTACCGTAATGACTTCGTAACCCGCATCGCTGAGGATTCTTCGGCCCATGTTTTGAGCCGTCACGCTGTCATCGGCGAGCAGTATTTTCCGCGCCAAACTGATTCCTTTGATGGAACGGGGAGATAACGCGAAGTTAGCGTGTCCGGAAAGCTAAGTCAATGAAGATAGGACGGTAACACGTTACGAGCGGTCAATAGAGACTGACCTAAAGTCACCTCGAAAGGTTTCCGAATTGCGTAGGGGAGGCTGAGTCTGTGTCGCAACCTCCGTTCGATTTAGAAAGTGGAACGTGATCAGCGAAAAATAGCTGCAAAGCGGCACAAGAATGCAGTGCAGGGCGAAGCCCCTGGCTATGAAGTGGGAAATGACGAAGCCCCGGTGGGACGAAAGATTGGTTGCGACACAGACTCGGCTGCCACCACGCAACTTTAGCTGTAGTAAAGCCCTTCCATGGCCGACTGAACCCTCGCCGATAGCTTATCCATGTCGTCCCGGCTGCACCCGGCAGTTGAGATTGGCTGACCGATTCGCATCTCCACCGGACGGCATTTTATGTGGTACGTATCCATGGGAAGCAATTCGAATGTGCCCACGAGGGCCACCGGAACTACATCCACATGCGCCTTAATTGCGAGGAAAAACGCGCCGCGGAGAAACGGTTTGATATCTCCGTCAGGAGTTCGTCCGCCTTCAGGAAAGATCACCAGAGGTATACCGCCCTTTAAGATCTTCAACGCTGCGCGGATGCTGCCAACAGCCGCCGCCGGATTCTGTTGATCAATGCAGATTTGCCCCGACCGTTTTAGATGCCACCCCACAATCGGGTAAGAAAGTAATTCCTTCTTGAATGCGATTCTGAACTGGAATGGGAGATTTGCGTACAGCACCGGGATATCCAGCGCAGAGGCATGATTGACGGCGTAAATATAAGATTTCGTTGTATCGAGCTTCTCCATGCCTACAACCTTGACTGGAGAGCCAATGGTTTTCATGATCAGCTTCGACCAGAATCGGGCAAAGCCGTGCAGGATTCGTTCCTTCTGGCCCGAGAGCGAAATAGGAATCGAGATGATTCCCAGAACGATGGTGTACATCCAAATCAGCGGATCAAAAATTAAGTACGAACGCATGCGGCTGAGGAGGCCGTATTTTTGTGACATCGCGTGAATATCTTCACTCTCGGAATGTCTCGTCCGGGCGGGAGAAGACGGACTGACTTCAACCTCAGATGGTAAGTTCACGAATTGTGCCCCGGCCGCATTTTGGGGCTCAGGCGCGCGTCTTCAACATCCACGCCAAGAGCCCGCATCGCCTCGCCTACTATGTATATAGATCCAGTGACCACCACTACTCCTTCGCGTCCCGCGACGACCCTTGCGCGATTCAGCGCAGTCGCGACATCTGGCGCATCTTGGATGTCTGCCGAGGCCCGAACCGCAGCCTGACGAATTTCGGCCACCGTGGCGGAGCGCGGATTGTCGGCTTTAGTCGCAATTACTGCGTGGGCGAGCGGGAAAAGGATCTCCGCCATTTCGCCAACGGCTTTGTCTCGCATGGCTCCGAAAACAAACACTAGCCGCCGATCCTCGCAGCGTGCCGAGAGTGTTGATCGCAGCGCCCACGCTCCCGCAGGATTGTGGGCGGCGTCAAAGATGATTTCAGGCGAGTTAGTCTGCGGTGGCAAGACTTGAAATCGTCCGGGCCAATTCGTCTGCCGAATGCCATGTTCGATTGACTCGGGGGTTATGGGATAACGACTGCCCCATTTCTCGCGCGCACTTCGCTCGATTAGTGGGATGGCCGCGAGTTCCGCGGCTGCTGCAATCGCCAGAGCCACATTCCTGAACTGATGACGGCCAATAAGTGGGGTCTCCACCATAATTTCCTTACCCATAACCTCCATGGGATAACGCGAACAAAGCCCGTCATGCCCAAAGTGATCCGCACTTCCCGGACTCACCGGCGGGACGTATGGCACGGCACTGATCCCTCTTGCCCCAAGTTCCAGAATCCTGTTCCCAATCACGTCGTTAGCCTCAGGATGCTGTGGCAGAGTTACGACAACCCCTCCCGTCCGTATAATCCCTGCTTTCTCATTCGCAATCTCGGTGACTGTGTCGCCCAGAAATTTCTGGTGGTCCAAAGAAATATCCGTGATAACGCTGATTAACGGCTCAACAACGTTAGTTGCATCGAGCCGCCCTCCCATGCCAACTTCCAACACCGCAATATCAACTCTGTTCTGCGCGAAGTACTCAAACGCGATGGCCGTCAGCATCTCAAAAAAACTTGGATGCCACGGCAACTGCCCTTCAGAAACAAGCCTCCCGGCGGCCCGCTCAACCAGGTCGTGATACGAAGCAAAATCGTCGTCACTGATCTGTGCGCCATTGATCCGGATGCGTTCGTTAATCCTCAGCAGGTGCGGAGAAGTGTAGAGTCCGGTCGTCAGGCCCGACGCTTCCAGAATCGCGGATAGCGTCGCCGCGGTCGAACCCTTCCCATTCGTTCCCGCAATCAGGATTCCCGGAAAGCGCTTCTCTGGATGATTCAAAGCCTCAAGCAGCACCCGCATGTGCGCCAGATCAAACTTGTGAGACGGCGTTTGTGCCAGCTCATGGCCCAGCGCATACATCCTGGCAACGGCGCTTTCGTAAGTCGTGATCTCTGTGATTGGGTTCATACGACTATCGGTCGGAGGAACAACTCTAGGGTACCAGCTTCGGCAGGGCGCCAATTTCGGAATACCGCTCTCGGGAATGCTTACGCCACGTCGCTCATGCCGGGGCTGCGCAGGGCGAGTTTGAGGCGTATCTTTTCCTGCAAGAGCGCCTGAAGACGCTCTGGCTCCTGATTACGTGAGCTTTCGAGTTCGTTCTGTATCTGCTCCAATTTGCGCCGATCTCGAATGCGGCGCAGCGCCCGCACCGCTCCTTCGATACGTTCCGCGGTAAGATCTTCTTCCTCTTTCATAAGGACGGCGGCAAGCAGGTTCCGGTCGCTATCCGGTATTTCCAGCTCCAGGATGTTCGACTGCTCAGGCATGGTATTCAGCAGAGCCTCAATCAGGGACTCAGTCGCCAACCCTTCATGAAGCCGTTCGGAATGTAGTGCAAACTGTGCTTGCCGCGCCGGATCGAATTCCTCGTCAGCGCCCTCGCGCGACGAAGTGCGCTCTTCGGACGCAATCATTTCCGTCGCGGACGCCAAAGCGCGAATGAGAATCTTTTCCGCATCCGTCGGGAGATTTTCGGCTGGCGCTTTCAGCACTATGCTCGAACGCTTCGTCGCCGCGTGCTTCAGTTCCTGGCGCAGAACCGCGGAATCAATGCCGAGCTTTTGAGCAATTTCATGTGAGAGTTCGTCCCTGACAATGCGGCTCGGTACCCGCTGAATGTGCGGCAGCAGGTAATTGACCGCCTTCACCTTACCTTCGGCATTGCGGACCGGAAACTGCGTCCGCGCTCGTTCAATCAAATAGTCGAAATAGCGCTGCGAATTGCGGAGAGCTTCGGCATAGGCGTCCTTGCCCTTCCGGCGAACATAGAGATCGGGATCAAATCCGTCCTCCAACGTAAGCACCTTAATTTGAAACTCTTCTTCGGTTAACAAACCCAGAGTTCGCTCAGTGGCTTTCGCGCCAGCGGTATCCGGATCGAAGTTTACGACGACGTTCTTGCTGAACCGTCCCAGCAACTTTGCTTGCAGTTCTGTAAACGCCGTGCCTGAACTGGCGATCACGTTATGAAATCCCGCCGCAAAAACGGAAATACAATCCATTTGACCTTCGACCAGAACCGCGTAATCCAATTTGCGAATCGCTTCCTTCGCCTGACTCAGGTTGAACAGCACTCGCGACTTCGAATAGATGCCAGTCTCCGGAGAGTTCAGATATTTTGGCCCGGCTTTTTCGTCAGTCGCAAGCGTGCGGCCCGTGAACGCGATGACTCGTCCCGCTTCGCTGGCAATGGGAAACATCACACGATTGCGAAACTTCGAGTACATCGCTTGAAGAGCGGCTTCTGGCCTCTGGCTACTAGCCCCTGAACTCACGTCGCTTCCTAAGATGTCTATACTACCGTTGTCATCCTGAGCGACTGAGCCGCTCTTCGGCGAAGGAGTCGAAGGACCCCTACCCTCTTCCGATTGCTTCCACGAGAACAGTCCACTCTCCCGCATCACTTCTTCGGAGAACTCGCCGCGCAAACGATCTTTCAACAGAAACCCCGAATCAGGCGCGTAGCCAATTCGAAATTCCCGGATGGTTGCGTCGTCCAAACCGCGCCCCGCCAGATACTCGCGCGCCCGGCTGCCCTCGGGACGCTTCAAACATTCCTGAAAGAAAATGCAAGCGCGCTCATGGATTTCGAGCAGCACCGTCCGCAGCTTTGCTTCCCTGGCTTCCGTCGGACTATTGAAGCTGGCCTGAGGAACCGCGATGCCGAACTTCTGCGCGACCGCTCTCACGGCTTCCGGAAAAGTAACGTTCTCGATCTTCTGCACGAAGCTGAAGACGTCTCCGGACGCGCTGCACCCGAAACAATGAAAGAACTGCCGGGTCGCATGAACCGAAAACGACGGCGTCTTCTCCCCATGAAACGGACAAAGTCCGATAAAGTTCTGCGCCCCAGCCTTCCGCAGCTTGACGTAATCGCCAATCACGCGGACGATATCCGCCTGCTGCTTTACCGTGTAAGCGAAGTCGCCAGGATTAGCCATGAGATAAAAGTTTGCTCAGTTGGAAGTGTGAGGCCGAAACTCGCTGTTGTGAATATAAATGAAGCCAGTTTCTGTGGAGAACCTGTGCAATCCTCGGCGACGTCGCTAATTCCGTGTTCGACACTTAATCGGCCCCGTATCACAATCCTCGTGTATGAACTTGCGATCTCCCCCCTGCTATAATCAGAGATTCCGCCCATGAGCCCGAAGCGTCTGATACGTTCCACTACAGTCCTCTGCGTTCGCCGAAACGGCCTCGTTGTTATGGCTGGAGATGGCCAGGTCACGCTCGGCGAGAGCGTGATCAAGCATTCCGCCAAGAAGATTCGGCGTCTCTATCAGGATAAAATCCTTCCCGGATTTGCCGGCTCGACGGCCGATGCCTTCACGCTATTCAGCCGCTTCGAAGCCAAGCTCGAGCAGTACCACGGCAATGTCGGACGCGGCGCCGTCGAACTTGCCAAAGACTGGCGGACCGATAAATTTTTGCGCCATCTGGAGGCGTTGCTGCTGGTATCCGATAAAGAACAGACATTCCTTCTCAGCGGAC
>PNAR01000430.1:0-2566 GCA_003169715.1 Acidobacteriaceae bacterium
CTGCTCTGGGTATTGGCTGGAATTGCCGGAGTATTCCTTGCGATGGATTTGTTCTTATTCTACTTCGCATGGGAACTAATGCTGGTTCCCATGTATTTCCTGATCGCTATTTGGGGGCATGAGCGGCGGGTGTACGCGGCGGCGAAGTTCTTCATCTTCACTCAGCTCAGTGGGCTGCTGATGCTGATCGCGATCCTGGCTCTCTATTTCGCTCATCACACCGCGACGGGTATTTTCACATTTGAATATGCCGATTTGCTGGGCACTCCCCTGTCCCCGCACGCGGCGTGGTGGATCATGTTGGGCTTCTTCGTCGCGTTCGCCGTGAAGCTGCCGATGTTTCCTCTTCACACCTGGCTTCCGGATGCTCACACCGAAGCGCCGACCGCGGGCAGCGTGGTGCTGGCCGGACTCTTATTGAAGACCGGTGCTTATGGCTTGCTTCGTTTCGTAGTGCCGCTTTTTCCGGCAACGGCGCAAGCCTTCGCACCTATCGCGATGGTGCTGGCAGTGATCGGGATTCTCTACGGCTCTATCCTGGCATTTGCTCAAACTGACTTGAAACGGCTGGTCGCGTACACCAGCGTGAGCCATCTTGGGTTCGTTCTGCTGGGAATCTTTGCCTGGAATAAGCTCGCGCTCCAAGGCGCGCTGATCACCATCATTTGTCACGGCATTAGCACCGGAGCATTGTTCATCCTGGTGGGAGCGTTGCAGGAACGCCTCCATACCCGGGAGCTCTCTCGAATGAGCGGGTTGTGGGAGACAGTGCCAAGATTGGGCGGAGTGGGACTGTTTTTCGCTCTGGCCTCCATGGGACTGCCCGGCTTGGGCGACTTTGTCGGCGAGTTCATGATCCTACTTGGCGTTTATCAGAAGAGCAGGATATTGACGGCGGTGGCCGCGATCGGCATCCTGGCGTCCACGTTCTACGCCCTAAAGTTTGTTCAGTACGCCTTCCACGGGCCAAACGACCACCACTGGGCGCTGCCCGATCTGGGAGTCCGCGAAGCCATCATCTTCACCCCCATGATCGTTATTCTGCTTTGGCTGGGGCTTTACCCGCAGCCTGTCATCAATGCCTTCAATCCGGCAATGGAAACGCTGCGACAACATGCTGGGCAGACCATGCAGGCGCTGCGGAGATAGTGATGATCACTGCCGACCTGTTCGCGCTTTTGCCGTTTCTGCTGATTGCGGGAGTCTCCGTCTTCGTCATGCTCGCGATCGCAACGTGGCGCAGGCACTGGTTAAGCTTGTGCATTACGCTGGTTGGATTGGCGGCGGCATTTGGATCTTTGTGGCTTGTTGCGCCGCTGGCACCTCGCAGGATAACGCCGCTCCTCATTCTGGATCAGTACGCGCTGTTCTACATCGGCCTGATCATTGCGGCCACGTTTGCCATTGCGATTCTCTGCTATGGATATCTCCAACGCCACTCGGAGGCTCGCGAAGAACTCTACGTTCTGCTCCTGGTGGCAACGCTCGGTTCGATGGTTTTGGTGGCGAGCAGCCACTTCGTTTCTTTCTTTCTTGGGCTGGAAATCCTGAGTGTGTCACTCTACGCGCTGTCCGCTTACCTGCATACTCGCCGTCGCCCTGTAGAGGCCGGAATCAAGTATCTGATTCTGGCGGGATCGTCTTCCGCTTTCCTGCTTTTTGGGATGGCCCTCATTTACGCGCAACTCGGCACAATGGAATTGCCGCGTCTGGCAGCGTCGTTGGCTGGCGCACAGAAAAGTCCGCTGGTGCTGGCTGGTTTAACATTCATCATCACCGGTATTGGCTTCAAGCTCGGGGTTGTCCCATTCCACCTCTGGACACCGGATGTCTATGAGGGTGCTCCCGCGCCGGTGACCGCTTTCATTGCCACTGTCTCTAAGGGCGCAATCTTTGCTCTATTGCTGCGGTACTTCTACACCGCCGGCGCGCAGCACCTCCGGCCGATTTTCGTGTTGTTTGCCATTATCGCCATTGCCTCGATGCTCATCGGCAACCTGCTGGCCTTATTGCAGACCAACGTCAAGCGGATTCTGGCTTACTCGTCCATTGCCCACATGGGCTACCTTCTGGTCGCCTTTGAAGCGGGCGGCAGCATGGCTTCTGAAGCGATCGCCTTCTACTTGGTGGCGTACTTCATAACTACTGTCGGCGCATTTGGAGTAGTAACAGTTCTTTCCGATGAAGAACGGGACGCCGATACTTTGGAAGACTATGCCGGCTTGTTCTGGCGCAAGCCGGTGCTGGCAAGCATTTTTACGCTCATGCTGCTTTCTCTCGCTGGAATTCCGGTCACCGCTGGATTCCTGGCCAAGTTCTATGTGGTGACCGCCGGCGCTTCCGCAGGTATCTGGGCGCTGATCCTCATTCTGGTGATTAGCAGCGTAATAGGATTGTTCTACTACCTCAGGATTGTAGTTACGATGTACGCACGTGTGCGGGAAGGAGCGGCGTATGCCGAGCCCCACGCGATCAGTGGAAGCTATGTCCTGGTGGCTCTTACGATCCTGCTGGTTTGGTTGGGTGTGTACCCGGTTCCACTGTTGAATGTAATCAGGAAGGTGCT
>PNAR01000430.1:2617-3392 GCA_003169715.1 Acidobacteriaceae bacterium
TCTGAATGATCCCGTTCGACGCGGCCCATAAAGCTGTTCATTATCCTCCTGACCGGCGCTTTCGAGTCTGGATCAGGCCTTCGTTTGTCGTAGGAGCAGTTGTGCTGGTCCTCGTGCCTCTCTTGCTGGCGTGGGGACAAGCTGCCATTTTCGGGTTACCCTATATTCCCCCCATACCTCAGTTTAACGAAGCGTCTCCAACTGGCCCACACGGCTTTCCCTTGTGGATCCGCTATGCGCACTTCTTTAATTTTCTCTTTTTGATGATGCTGGTCCGCAGCGGTCTTTCAATTCTCATGGATCATCCGCGGCTTTATTTTAATAACGACTGCACACCGGGCACCGAGTGGATTCGATTCACGCCCTTAAAAGTCCCGAAAGACCGGGTGTGGACGGCGAAGGACGATGCGCGTTACATCTCGCCCGTGTTTGCGCTGCCCGGATATCGCCATACCGTGGGAGTCGCGCGCTCCTGGCATTTCATTGACGTGTATGGGTTCATCATTACGGGTTTGATTTTTATTCCATTACTTTTCATAACAGGGCAATGGCAACGGGTGGTGCCGACATCGTGGATAGTTCTGCCTCAGGCGTGGAACACGTTCGTCCATTATGCGAACTTCCATTTGCCGCCTGAGCCCAACGGCTTTTACGGATATAACGCACTTCAGCAATTGGCCTACTTTGCTGCCGTCTTCTTGTTCGCACCGCTATCAATTCTTACCGGCGCCGCGATGTCACCCGCAATGGTGAATCGCTTTCCGTGGTTTCCGCG
>PNAR01000430.1:3421-8675 GCA_003169715.1 Acidobacteriaceae bacterium
TTTAAGCGGAATATGAACCACATCGTTCTCGGAACCGATAATCTTCGGCCGCTGGGGATGATTCTTGGCTTTACCGGCATTGCGGTGGTGATTGCCACATGGATCGCCGCCCACTATATTTCATGGAAGTTTCCGCGCCTGCTGCAACACATCCAAAAGGCAATTTCTCAGCCAATACGCCTCGCTACTCTGAATCGGCTGTACCCAAGCCAGCAGTATACAAAAGAGCAGATCTCTCCCTACTTCTGGCCGAATGGCAAGAGGCCGGAACGAGAGGATTGGAAACAATTGGGTGCCAACAATTTTCGTGACTTTAAGCTGAAGGTCGGAGGCCTCGTCGAAAAACCTGTGGAGCTGTCATTATTGGATATCCAAGCGCTGGGTAAGACGGAGCACATTACCATGCATCACTGCATTCAAGGCTGGTCAGGGATTGCGCAGTGGGGGGGCGTGCCGATGAGGACGCTTGTCGAATTGGTCAAACCGAAGCCGTCAGCAAAAACGGTCGCTTTCTTCTCCTTTGGCGAAGGCCTTTATGGTGGCACGTATTACAACACGCAGAGCCTGGAGAACGTGTTAAAGCCAGAGTGCATGCTTGCTTATGAAATGAACGGCGGACCGCTTCCGAACGAGTATGGCGCTCCGCTTCGGCTACGCGTTGAGAACCAACTGGGATACAAGATGGTCAAGTGGATTGAACGAATAGAGTTCATTGAATCCGAGAANNCCGAACATCTGATGCGAATGCAACGGAGGCTTGGCGAACATACAGCCTTACAATCTCTGAGGCTCTTTCTTGAACAATGTCTGTAAAGGAAATTCCCTTGTCTGACGAGAGGAGATCTCACTGGCTGTTGTTATTTTGGAGATCTACGGTCGGAAAGAAAGTGGTGATGGCCCTGACTGGCGCCATCGGAGTGGGCTATGTCGTAGCGCATATGTTGGGCAATTTGCTGGTGTTTGAAGGCCCCGAAAAGATAAACACTTACGCGGCGCTGTTAAAATCCGACAGCAATCTCTTATGGACGGCGCGCGGCATATTGATCGTTGCTGTCGTTTTACACATCTTTGCCGCTTACCAGTTAGCGCGCCTCAGTCAGAAGAGCCGGCCTGTTGGTTACAAACGTTGGCGTGCGGTGGGCTCTGATTTCGCGTCGCGCACAATGCGCTGGACTGGACTGCTCCTTGCCCTCTTCATTGTCTATCATTTACTTCATCTGACCACTGGCACTGTCCATCCCGATTTTGTTGAAGCGGATGTCCACCACAACGTCGTAAGCGGGTTTCGGGTATGGTACGTGTCGGCCGTCTACATCGTCGCAATGCTGATGCTCGCGCTTCACCTTTATCATGGCGTGTGGAGCATGTGCGAGTCTCTCGGCGTCAATTATCCCAAGTACAATCGCTTGATTCGCGCCCTGGCAACCATCTTGACGGTAATCGTTGCGGTAGGTTTCATCTCGATCCCGGCAGCGGTCTTGTTGAGGTTCATTTCATAGAGGGGTCTCGGCCATGGAATTGAATCCGAAAGTACCTTCTGGCCCGATCGAACAAAGATGGGACCGTCATCGCTTCGAGATGAAGTTGGTCAATCCGTCCAACAAGCGCAAGCACACCATCATCATCGTGGGCTCGGGCCTGGCAGGCGCGTCGGCTGCAGCTTCGCTTGCTGAATTGGGCTACCATGTCCTGTGCTTCTGCTTTCACGACAGCCCGCGACGGGCTCACAGCATTGCCGCCCAAGGAGGTATCAACGCCGCCAAAAACTATCGCAACGATGGCGATAGCATCTATCGCCTCTTTGATGACACGGTGAAAGGCGGCGACTTTCGCGCCCGCGAAGCAAACGTCTATCGGTTGGCACAGCTCAGCGGAAACATAATTGACCAATGCGCGGCGCAGGGCGTGCCGTTTGCGCGCGAGTATGGCGGACAATTGGATAATCGGTCGTTCGGTGGGGCGCAGGTTTCTCGCACCTTCTATGCGCGCGGCCAGACGGGCCAACAACTCCTGCTGGGCGCCTACCAAGCTTTGGAGTGCCAAATACACGCTGGCCATGTCGAGATGTATCCGCGCACTGAAATGCTCGACCTGGTCGTCGTAGATCGCCAGGCGCGAGGCATCGTAGCTCGCAATCTACTGACTGGCAGAATCGAATCCTATGCGGCAGATGCTGTCGTGCTCGCGACGGGCGGCTATAGCAACGTTTTTTATCTTTCGACCAACGCAAAGAACAGCAATGCGACAGCGATCTGGCGCGCTTACAAGCGAGGCGCGGCGTTCGCCAACCCGTGCTTTTCTCAGATACATCCCACGTGCATTCCAGTGACGGGTCATTATCAATCAAAACTCACCTTGATGAGCGAGTCGTTGCGGAACGATGGCCGCATCTGGGTACCCGTTCAGAACCGGGACAGAAGGCCGCCAAATCAGATTCCCGAAATCGAGCGCGATTATTATCTCGAGCGGCGCTATCCGAGCTTTGGCAATCTCGTGCCCCGTGATATCGCCTCGCGTGCCGCTAAGGAAGTCTGCGACGAAGGCCGTGGCATCGGTAAACACGGTCTAGGCGTCTATCTGGATTTTGCGGAAGCGATAACGCGATCAGGCGTTGCAGTCATACGTGAGAAGTACGGTAACCTCTTCGAGATGTATGAGCGGATATCCGGCGAGAATCCCTATGAAGTCCCCATGCGCATTTACCCGGCGATGCATTACACCATGGGTGGCTTATGGGTTGATTACAATCTGATGAGCACGATCACGGGCTTGTTCGTGATCGGTGAGGCAAATTTTTCGGATCACGGTGCGAATCGGCTTGGAGCGAGTGCGCTAATGCAGGGATTGGCCGACGGCTATTTCATTCTGCCTTATACTCTCAGCGGCTATATTGCTGCTGCCAAGCTTGATCAGGTATCACTAGATTGCCCCGCCTTTCAGGATTGCAAAAGTCAGCTTACTGACCGAGTGAAGAGGCTTCTCTCCATAAAAGGCGAACGCACAGTTGATTCAATTCATCAGGAACTCGGCAAGCTGATGTGGAACAACTGCGGGATGGTCCGCAACGAGTGTGGGTTACAGCAAGCACTCGAACAGATTCCCAGGATTCGCGAAGAATTCTGGTGTAACGTCAATGTTCTTGGCGGTGAGGATGAAATAAATCAGGCACTCGAGAAAGCCGGGCGGGTCGCCGATTTCCTCGAATTGGCAGAGCTAATGTGCCTCGACGCGCTCGAACGGGCGGAGTCTTGTGGGTGCCATTTTCGGGAGGAATTCCAAGCACCAGATGGTGAAGCCCAACGCGACGATGAGCACTTCTGCAATGTCTCGGCGTGGGAGTATACGGGCGACCAGCGAAAGCCTGTATTACACAAGGAACCTCTGAAATTTGAGTATGTGACGCCGACTCGACGGAGTTACAAGTAATGCACCTGACGCTCCATGTTTGGCGACAAAAGGATACACGGGTGAAAGGAAAGATGGTTCGCTACCACGCGGACGACATCAATCCGGATATGTCTTTCCTCGAGATGCTGGATGTTGTCAATTGGCAGTTGATCGAGAACGGCGAAGAGCCGATCGCTTTTGACCACGATTGCCGCGAGGGCATCTGCGGCTCGTGTGGGATGATGATCAATGGCGTTGCTCACGGCCCGCGCCGAGCGACCGCCACCTGCCAGTTGCATATGCGCTATTTTAAAGATGGCGATACTATCTACATCGAGCCTTGGCGCTCAAGCGCGTTCCCAGTGCTCAAGGATCTAATTGTAGATCGCAGCGCTTTTGATCGAATCATCCAGGCTGGCGGTTATATCTCTGTTTCCACCGGCAGCGCACCGGAAGCCAACTCCGTTCTGGTATCCAAACAAGATTCGGATCGGGCGATGGATGCCGCGACGTGCATTGGCTGCGGCGCTTGCGTCGCTGCCTGTCCCAACGGCGCGGCGTCGCTCTTTACGAGTGCAAAGATTTCGCATCTTGCCCTACTCCCACAAGGTCAGCCCGAGCGCCAGCGTCGCGTGATAAAAATGATCGAAGCAATGGACCACGAAGGATTTGGCAACTGTACAATGCATCGCGAATGCGAAGCTGTGTGTCCGAAGGCAATCAGCACAGACTTCATCGCACGTATGAATCGCGAATATCTGTGCTCGCTCCTCAAAGGGTAGAAGGCTACCTGGGCAAAATTCCCACTTCGATAAATACACTCAAGACAATGCGTGGCAGAAATCGTGATTATGCCTGCTCATGAGCGTTATGCAGCGGACTCTCTGACTAATGCTGCTGCTTCCCGATCCACCCACCAGATCACAGTCCCCTGAACCTGGTGAATGCCGGACGCCGGGTATTTTTTCGGATCAGGCGATCCAGTGAGAATGTGGTAAGGCTTGTGCCTTGTTCGACCCTGAAACGAGGAAGTAGACGTTGGCTGCATGAGTGAGTGCCGGCAACGTTAGCGTAAGGCGCTGAGGGGGCTCGACCGGGGCTTTCACTGCTACCACCCCGCGCCTCGTTTCTTCGAGGGCGGGTGATCCAGGAAATAGCGATGCAGTATGCCCCTCTTCTCCAATTCCGAGGAGAACCAGGTCGAAACGCGGCCAGTCTTTTGAAAAATAGCCTCTCAGCGTTTTCTCGTAGTCTCGAGCGGCTACGTCGGGATCACGCAGTTCCGTTGGCATGGGGTGCACATTTTCAGCCGGACACGGAACCGCATCCAGCAAACTCTCCCGGGCCATGCGGTAGTTACTGCGTGGATCGTCGAGCGGAACATAACGCTCGTCTCCCCAGAAAACTTGCACTTTTGTCCATGGGATGCGGTCTCGAAACTGCGAAGAAAGCAGGCGGTAGAGGGTTCGCGGCGTGTTCCCACCGGCGAGGGCAAGTGAAAAACTGCCATTGCTTTGCACGGACTCGTTGATTGTTCTGACCGCCGCTTCAGCCGCGCGAAGGCTGAACTCGTTCACGTCAGCAAACACACACACCGAGTTTCATGGCTCACGCCACCTTAGGTTTAAAGTCCAGCACTCTACAAGATTCAGGCACTTATGCTTCGTGATACGACAATTGGTTGACCTTCTCCTGGGAGGGCGCTCGGTCACCGCTCCACTCCAGCACGACCTTGATTTCGTCTGAGCCGTGGTGCTGAAACGCGGCGTCGAATTCGGTATAGTTGTGCCGGTTCGTAATGAGGTCTGCCACATGTTCGTGCCAGCGGGTCTGCGCCTGGGCGGGGTCATTGACTGCCATTTGGAAG
>PNAR01000528.1 GCA_003169715.1 Acidobacteriaceae bacterium
GGCATTGATTGCCGCTATTGCCACACTTCAGTTGAGACCTCGGATTTTGCCGGCATTCCTCCTACGAGAACTTGCATGAATTGTCACTCGCAAATCTGGGCGGGGGCGCCGATGCTTGAGCCAGTGCGCGAGAGCTTCCGGACCGGAAAGTCGTTGGTGTGGAACCGCGTCAACGATCTTCCGGACTTCGTTTACTTCGATCACAGCATTCACATTAATAAGGGCGTGGGCTGCGCCACCTGTCACGGCCCGGTGGATCGCATGCCGCTGATGTATAACTACGCTTCGTTGCAAATGGAATGGTGCCTCGACTGTCATCGCTCTCCGGATAAGTATCTGAGACCGCGCGAGCAAGTCTTCAATATGCGGTACGAGCAGCCGTCGGGCCAAAAACCGATGCTTTTGGACGGAAAGACATATACCGATCAGCGGTCATTGGGTGTTGATCTGATCAAGAAATATAACTTGCGCACCGTGGCGGATATTACGAGTTGTTCGACTTGTCATAGATAGTTAAGAGATCGGAAAGATTTTGTGGCAATGATGGAAAAAGATAACGGTAAGCAGCATATCGAGGCCGTTTGTCCCAGCAAGAAAGACAAACTGGACCTGGAAACTGCGCGCGCGCGCATCGCCGAGACTAAAGGACCGGAATATTGGCGAAGCCTCGAAGAACTCGCGGGGAGTACGGAATTTCAGGAGATGATGCACCGCGAGTTTCCAAAAGGCGCGTCGGAGTGGGCGGATTCGGTTTCGCGTCGCGGATTCATGAAGCTGATGGGAGCGTCGCTGGCCATGGCTGGCATGACGGCATGCACCAAGCAGCCGCTTGAGCCAATTGTTCCGTATGTGCGGCAGCCGGAGGAAGTGGTTCCCGGGCGACCGATGTTTTATGCTTCGGCATTTTCGCTGGGTGGGTACGCGACTCCGGTGCTGGTGGAAAGTCATCTTTATCGTCCGACAAAAATTGAGGGCAACGATCAGCATCCCGCGAGCCAGGGCGGGACGGATGTTTTCGCGCAGGCGTCCATCCTTGATATGTATGACCCCGATCGCTCGCAGAACGTCACCTATCGCGGGGAGTTGAGCACGTGGGGTGAATTCATGGCCGCGATGCGGGAGCCGTTGCTCGCGCAGAATGCGGCGAACGGCGCGGGAATCCGGATCTTGACCGGGACAGTTTCGTCTCCTACTTTGGCTGATCAATTCGCGCAGATTCGCTCGCGCTATCCGGAAGCAAAGTGGCATGTTTACGAACCCGTGAACCGCGACAACGTCATCGCGGGGGCGCAGATGGCGTTTGGCCAGCCAGTCGAAACGATTTACAAGTTCGACGCGGCGGATGTCATTGTCTCGCTCGATGCCGACTTCTTGTACGCAGGCTTCCCCGGGACCACGAGATATGCGCGGGATTTCGCAAAGCGGCGCAATCCTGATTCCGGCAACATGAGCCGGATGTATGTGATCGAGAGCACGCCCAGTTCGACCGGCGTGAAGGCAGATCATCATTTGCCGGTGCGTGCGGGTGACATTGAGAATTTTGCCCAACGTCTGGCGAGGGCGGTCGGGGCCAGTGCATTGGACGGCGGCTCGATTAGCGATGATGAACATAAGCTTCTGACAGCGTTGGCTGACGATCTGCGGAGCCATCAGGGCGGGAGCGTGGTCATCGCGGGCGATCACCAGAGCCCGAAGGTTCATGCATTGGTTCACGCGATTAATCAAGCGCTTGGCAACGTCGGAAAGACGGTCTTCTATACCGAGCCGGTGAACGCGAATCCGGTAAATCAAACTGATTCGCTGAAAGACCTCATCTCCGACATGCGAGCCGGAAAAGTGCAATTGCTGGTGATTGCGGGTGTGAATCCGGTCTATGACACCCCTGCTGATCTGGGTTTCTTCGACGCGTTAAAAAGCAGCAACATTCCACTGCGAGTGCACTTGGGTACGTATCAGGATGAAACCTCGCAGTACTGCCATTGGCACATTAACGAAGCTCACTATCTGGAATCGTGGGGAGATGCGCGCGCTTACGACGGCACGGTAAGCATTGTGCAGCCGCTGATTGCGCCGCTTTATGGCGGCAAGAGCGTGTATGAAGTAATGGCCATGTTCGCCGGACAATCGGAAGCGACGGGTCATGAACTTGTGCAGAATTATTGGCGATCCAAGCACTCCGGCGCTGACTTTGAGGTGTTCTGGAGAAAGTCTC
Organism: Acidobacteriaceae bacterium; assembly: GCA_003169715.1. GTDB lineage: Bacteria > Acidobacteriota > Terriglobia > Terriglobales > Acidobacteriaceae > PALSA-188. The sequence continues at coordinate 2,213 of PNAR01000528.1, forward strand.
TGCATGATGGCTGGATCGAAGGCACGGCGTTCCAGCCTAAGCAGGTGACGCTGAAGGGTCCTTCATCTGCGCTTGAGACCACTATGTATGCCGGTGGGGTCTTAGTGAACCCTATCGAAATCAATTTCCGGCGCGATCCTTCTATTTACGACGGGCGCTTCGCCAACAACGGCTGGCTCCAGGAACTACCCAAGCCGATGACGAAAATGACCTGGGATAATCCCGTGCTCATGGGCCCCGCGATGGCCGAGCGAATGGGATTGAAGACTCAGGATCTCGTTCGTCTGGAGCTAAACGGAAAAAGCCTTGACGCTCCAATCTGGATTCAGGCGGGACATCCAGATAATTCAGTTACTGTATTTCTTGGATATGGACGCAGCCGCGCAGGCCGCGTCGGCACGGGTGCCGGATTCGACATGTATCCGCTGCGGTTCAGCGGCACGCCCTGGTTTACTACTGGCTTGAACATTAAGAAAACCGGCGGAACCTACCTGCTCGCGTCAACTCAGGGCTACCAGACGATGGAAACCGGAGATGGCGGGGACAGGCCGCTAGTGCGCACGCGAACCCTTGATGAATACAAGAAAGATCCGAATTTCGCGCAAGCGGGAAATCCTCCCCCAGAACTGACACTTTATCCCGGTTACGACTACGCCAAAGAACCTTACGCATGGGGAATGACGATTGATCTGAATGCATGCGTGGGATGCAATAACTGCATCCTCGCCTGCCAGTCGGAAAATAACATTCCCATCGTCGGCAAGGAGCAGGTCAACAAGGGCCGCCACATGCACTGGTTGCGCGTGGATGCCTACTACCAGGGCGACCGCGATAATCCCAAAGCGTATTTTCAGCCGGTTCCGTGCATGCAGTGCGAAAACGCGCCGTGCGAGCTGGTTTGTCCCGTGGGCGCCACCACGCATAGCTCCGAAGGGCTGAATGACATGGTTTACAACCGCTGCGTAGGCACGCGGTATTGCTCGAACAACTGCCCGTACAA
>PNAR01000496.1 GCA_003169715.1 Acidobacteriaceae bacterium
TGATCCTCGGCGGCAAAGATAAAGGCAGCGACTATTCCGTTTTGAACGACTTGCTTCGCCAACGAGTAAAGACCGTGTACACGATTGGCGCTGCGGCGGAAAAGATCGAGTCACAAATCAAAGGCGCGGTGGAAATCCTCCGCACCGAAACTTTGGATGCAGCCGTGAATCGCGCCGCAAAAGCCGCCCAGCCCGGCGATGTTGTCCTCTTAGCCCCAGCTTGCGCCAGCTTCGACCAATTTCAAAATTATGAGCATAGGGGCAAGACGTTCAAAGAGATTGTGGCGCGGTTGGTTTGCGAGAACAAATAATAGTCACGGAGGGTCCCCGGTGGCTCCGCGCTTCCGTGGTGGATTCTGCCTCGTACCAAGACAAGCAACAATCGCCGATCTAAAAACTTAATTCTTTCCCGCCGCATGGTGAAATGAAATCTTCCCATGGCAAAACGTGTCAGTGTTGACGGATGGCTGTTTACGGCGACCCTGTTGCTGGTATTCGCTGGCGCGGTGATGGTGTTCAGCGCTTCGGCCGTGATGGCAAAAGAACGCTATGGCTCCGCTTACTTCTTTTTATTCCGGCAAATGGGATGGGCGGTCGTCGGTCTCGCCGCCATGATCGTCGGAATGAAGGTTGACTATCGCCGCTACAAGCATCCCGCCGTAGTTTTTTCCGTGCTTGGTGTTACTACGCTAATGTTGATCTCGGTCTTTTTTCTCGACCGCGCCCACAACACGCATCGCTGGATGCATCTTGGAGGATTCTCGTTTCAGCCTTCCGAAATGGCGAAGCCCGCCATCATCCTGTTTCTGGCGTTCTTTCTGGAAAGCCGCACAAAGGCCATGGGCGACTGGCGAAATACACTTCTGCCGGCAATCGTTCCGACCTTGCTTTTTCTCGGCCTGATTGTTTTTGAGCCAGATCTGGGAACGGCGATTGCCTGCGCCGCGATTACAGCTTCGATACTGTTCGTTGCCGGCCTCGACATGCGTTATTTGGGATACGCATTCGCCGCCTCAATTTTGCCGCTGTACTTTTTGATTTTCCATGTCGCGTACCGTCGCGCGCGCATTCTGGCATTTCTCGACCCCTATTCTGATCCACAGGGGCGCGGCTTCCACATCATTCAATCGCTGATCGCAGTAAGTACCGGTGGAATCACCGGAGTGGGCTTGATGGAGGGGAAGCAGAAATTATTTTATTTGCCGGAGCCGCACACTGACTTTATTTTTGCCGTCACCGCCGAAGAACTCGGCCTTGTGGGAGCCCTCATCATCGTTGCATTGTTTTCGATATTTTTATGGCGCGGCATTCGCACTGCTATTCGTACGCAAGACAGCTTTGGACGCTTTCTTGCCATCGGCATCACCAGCATGGTCGTGCTGCAAGCCTTCATCAACATCAGCGTCGTGCTCGGCCTGATGCCGACCAAAGGCATTCCCCTTCCATTCATTTCATATGGAGGGTCATCTTTGTTTATGACGCTGGCGTGTGTTGGCGTGCTGTTGAATGTGACAAAGCAGGCGGAGTAGCCGGACTTCCGTCCGGGGCTAAGTTATTTCGTCCCCTCGGGGATGACGTCTTTGCGTGCGAAGTGTCGGCTTGAGCGATAGGTTCGAAATAGAAGCGTTAAATTCCGGTGTTCGGGCGTTTATAGTCACTGCATGCGGGTAATTATCGCGGGCGGGGGAACGGGAGGACATGTAATCCCCGGTCTCGCCATCGCACAGGAACTTAAAAATAATTACAACGTGGAAGTGCTTTTCATTGGGACGGCGCGCGGGATCGAGAACCGGCTTGTTCCTGCGGCGGGATTTTCTTTGCGGCTGGTGAAAGTTGGCGCCCTCAAAAATGTGAGCGTCGCTACTCGTCTTAAGACAACATTTGATCTGCCGCGAGCAGTGTGGGAATCGCTCCGCATTTTTTCCGAGTTTCGCCCCGATGTGGTGATCGGAGTCGGAGGATATGCGTCCGGGCCCGCGATGCTGGCGGCCATTGTGCGCCGCATTCCGACACTTGCCTTTGAACCCAACGTTGTCCCGGGATTCGCCAATCGCGTGGTTGCCCGGTTTGTTTCGGAAGCGGCCGTGCACTTCGCGGAAACTTCGAAGTACTTCCCACGATGTAGCGTGACTGGCGTTCCGGTTCGGCAGGCTTTCTTTAATGTGGCAAATAATCGCAATGGCAACGGCAATCCGACGCTGCTGGTGTTCGGAGGAAGCCAGGGAGCACATGCCATTAATCGCGCGGTTCTCGATGCCGCGGCTTTACTTCGGGAGCGCATCCCTAAACTTCACATCGTCCATCAGACCGGAGAGCGCGACTATAATGATGCGCAAGCGGTATATGCAAATATTGGCGGAGATGCCGAAGTTTACCGTTTCATTGATGACATGCCTTCAATTTTCGCTCGCGCGGATTTACTGCTGTGCCGCTCGGGGGCCAGCACCGTTGCTGAAATGGCGGCGGCCGGCAAGCCTGCAATATTTGTTCCGTTTCCGCGGGCGGCCGACGATCATCAGAAACGTAACGCGGAAGCATTGGAAAAGGCTGGCGCGGCGGTCATGATCGAGCAGTCTAACCTCACTCCAGGAAATCTTGTTGAAACCGTGTGTTCGTTATTGAGCGATCTGGCCCGCCTCGCGAAAATGGGTGGCGCTGCTCGGAGTCTTTCACATCAAGATGCGGCGCGAGATATTGCTGCCATGGCCGCACGATTGGCTGGAAGGCAGGAATATGTCTAGGAGCTTGCGCCAACCAGAGGACGAGGTTGGTGGGCAGCCAGAACCCTTATGGGACAGGGTTCCCCTTCCGCTCAAATTTTTCATTGCATTCGCTCTCACCAGTTACATCGTTCAGCTTTACGTCGCCTATCATCCGCCATCGCTAGGCAGTTACCCTCGTCCAGGCAGCACCGAAAGTTTTGTGCTGGCATATCTGCTCTGTCCGGTTTGCATTTTGACCCCGACGGTTGACCCAACGCATGCCGATATTGCGTATTCTATCGGTCCTGTGAACGCCCTGATCCACGGTGCGATTGGCACAATGATCGGATATTTCATCGAGGCTTTCTTTTAGCGCGAACCATTTAGATGTTTGCCAAAATTCAGAAAATTCATTTCGTGGGAATCGGCGGCATCGGGATGAGCGGGATCGCCGAGGTTCTGCTCAATCTTGGCTACAAGGTTTCCGGATCAGACCTGAAGGCGAGCGCAGTGACAGAGCGTCTCGGCGGTCTGGGAGCGGTCATCTTCGAGGGACATCGCGCCGAAAATATCTCAGGAGCGGAAGTTGTGGTTGCGAGTTCCGCGATTGCGCCGGAGAATCCCGAACTCGCCGAAGCTCGCCTACTTCACATTCCAGTAATTCAACGCGCGGAAATGCTGGCTGAGTTGATGCGGTTGAAGTATGGAATCGCGATCGCGGGGATGCATGGCAAGACCACCACAACGTCCATGGTCGCGGCGGTGCTCGCCGCGGGAGGTCTTGATCCAACCGTTGTAGTTGGAGGGCGCATTGACGCAATGGGATCGAATGCGCACCTCGGCAAATCGCAATATCTGGTTGCGGAAGCCGACGAGAGCGACCGGTCGTTCCTTAAGTTGTCTCCGATTCTCGCGGTGATCACGAATATTGATCGCGAACACATGGATTGTTATCGCAACATGCGGGACGTAAAGCGTGCGTTCCTCGATTTCTCCGATCGCGTCCCGTTCTATGGGACGGTCGTGGCGTGCAACGATGATCCGATTCTGCGCGGGATTATTCCGCAGATTCGCCGGCGCGTTGTGACGTATGGAGTCAGGCGAGGTTCGGATTTCAGGATCAAGATTCTTGATGGAGATTATCCAACTACGTACTTCGCCGTCGCCTACAAAAACCAAAACCTTGGCGAGTTTCGTCTGCATGTGCCAGGCTTGCACAACATCCTGAATGCGACGGCAGCCATTGCGGTGGGCGTGGGACTCGATATAAATATTGAGCACATCCGCGACGGCATTGAGACTTTTCGCGGCGTGGACCGCCGTTTTCAATTGCGCGGCAAGGTTGCTGGAATCACAGTCGTGGACGATTACGGTCATCATCCCACGGAAATTCGCGCGACACTGGCTGCGGCGCGTCAATGCAAGTACGGAAAGATTCACGTAGTGTTCCAGCCGCATCGTTACACGCGCACTCAATTGCTGATGGAGGACTTCGCTAATTCCTTCAACGATTGTGATTCGCTTTTCCTGCTCGATATTTACCCTGCCAGCGAAAATCCCATTGATGGAGTCACCAGCGCGGTATTAGCCCGCAAGATTGCCGCGGGCGGCGACCTTCCCGCAAGTTATATCAGTACTTTTGAGGATGCAATCGTCTCGGTCGCGGCCATCGCCGAGCCAGGGGACATGATCCTCACGCTGGGCGCCGGCAACGTGGGGCAACTTGCGCCCATGATTTTGGAGAAGCTTCAAATAATGAAGAATTCCGCGAGCGCCGCCAAGTCGATCTAACCGCGCCCTACGCAAGACCTTCTGAGTAAAGCGAACCAAACTTTCTCTATGTCAGTCGGCAAAAAGCCGTTATAGTAATTTTGCTCGCGATTCGCTGACGACAACTGACCTGAGTTGATGGCAAGGAAAAGCGGTTCCACCATCTCGCAGGAGGAGTTGTATCCCCATCCCGACGAGCCAGTGCGCGAAGAATTGGATGACGCGCGGCTGCTTGATCTGGATGCGGAACAGGAATCGCCATTCTTGCGCGGACAAAAGCGTGTCTCCGTCCGGCGCGGTACGATCCCAAAGAAAACAGCAACCGGTTTGGCATGGACGGCTCTTGCCATTTGCATCGCTTTCTTTTGCATGGCGGGCGTTGCCGCCCTTTATCACTACGGCGAACACTCATGGCGATTCCGTATTGAGTCCAGCGACGACATTGACGTAACCGGCATTCACAACGTGACCCGCGCCCAAGTGATGGAAATTATGGGCGGGGACATTGGCCGCAACATATTTTTCATCCCATTAACCCGGCGGAAGGCGCAACTGGAGCAGATTCCATGGGTCCGGTCCGCCAGTGTGATGAGATTTGCACCCACTCACATCGCGGTGCAGATCGTGGAGCGTATTCCCGTCGCATTCGCACGCATCGGATCGAAAATCTTCTTGATTGACGAAGTGGGCACACCGATGGATTTGCCCATTGGCAAAAATAAATTTTCATTCCCCGTGATTCTGGGGATGAACGCCAATGAGCCGTCCTCCACCCGCAAGGCCCGCATGAAGATCTATAACGAATTGACGAGCCAGCTCGATTCAGGCGGCGCACATTATTCGCAGGACCTCAGCGAGGTTGATCTCTCCGACTTGGACGATGTAAAAGTTCTCGTCAATAATGCCGACGGAGACGTTCTGGTTCATCTCGGATCGTCGAAATACCTGGAACGATACAAAGTTTACGTCGCTCACGTGAAAGAGTGGCGGCAGCAGTTCGAAAAGGTGGAGTCCGTAGACCTTCGATATGACCGGCAGATTATCGTGAATCCCGATTCTGAAGGCGCGATCAAGCAGGCCACGATTTCGACCTCGGCTGCGAGAAAGGCAATTGCAGCCAGCGTCAAACCAGTCGCATTTGTCACCAATGAAACTGCGCAGCCGAAAACCACCGTCCACGGGCCAATGCAGCACTCCCAGACGCGCCTCAAGCCAGCTGTTCAGAGAAAAATATTCCGGCGAGGCCATAGGAACGTACAGCACAAAATCGTATTGGCTTCAAAACGAACGAAGACAGTGAATAAATCGCAAAATACGCAAGCGGTCGCGAAGGTCCCACAGGAAGCTGTGACGGTCGCCGCAAAGAGGAAACCAAGCCCGTCAATTGTGAAACAGCAATAAGGGGTTAGCAGAAACTGCCAATGCCGAATTCTCAAGAAAATCTTCTCATCGCAATTGATGTAGGCAGTGCCAAGACATGCGTTTTGGTGGCCGAGGCAATGGACACTCGGCTCCGCTACCGGGGCCACGGCATCGCCGAATCACGGGGTTCGCGCAAAGGGGTAATTGTTGATCTTGAAAAGGCGGTTAGCTCAATTCAGAAGGCCGTGGAGCTGGCTGAGGACGCTTGCGGGGTTCCGATCGAGCATGCATTGCTAGGTGTTTCGGGAGCGCACGTCCGCGGAGTGAACACGCAGGGAGGCTTAAGTTTTGGGGCGCGCACCCGCGAAATTTCCCGTGATGAAATTCGTCTCGCGGTGGATAAAGCCCGCGCAATTCCACTGCCCGCCGACCGCGAAATACTGCATCTGCTTCCACACGAATTCATTCTCGACGATCACACCAGCGTGCACGACCCACTCGGCATGTTGGCGGGCCGTCTTGAGGTTCGCGTGCACATGATTACCGCCGGAGCAAGCGCGACTCAAAATGTGATCACTGCCGTGAATCGCGCCGGGGTGCATGTGGATGACACCATCTTCGAGCCTCTTGCGTGTGCGGACTCCGTGCTTCGTGCCGATGAGCGCGAACTCGGAGTATGTCTTGCCGACATCGGCGCGGGATCAACCAGTCTGGTCGTCTTTCAGGAAGGCGCCGTGGCGCATACTGCCGTCCTGCCCGTTGGCGGCGACCATTTTACGAGCGATCTTTCCGTCGGCTTGTGCACTCCCGTTGCTGAGGCGGAGAAGATCAAGAAACTTTATGGCCATGCGATTGTCACGCTCATTCCCGAAGGCAATGAAGTCGAAGTCCCATCTGTTGGGGATCGCGCGTCGCGTCTGATTTCGCAGCGCATGGTCGGAGAAATTCTCGGCCCGCGAGCTCGCGAGCTTTTTGAAATGTTGCGGGACAACTTGCGCCACAGCGGCATGCTGGAAATTTGCCTGGCGGGAATTGTGCTGACCGGCGGAGCGTCACGACTGCCCGGGATGTTGGATATAGCAGGTTCAGTTCTGCGGCGACCGGTGCGCCTTTCGTGGCCATTGCCACTAGCGAAAATGCCTTCAACTCTGGCGCAACCCGAATACGCAATGGCGATCGGAATGATTTTTTATGGACATCGCGCGCGCAGTGCCAGGGGATTTCAGGATTCTCGCTGGAGTTCGCGATTGATGTCGCTGTTCGCAGGTAAAGGAGCGTGAAGACCCGCATCTGCCAGAGTGCGGCGATGTGGGGCACCTTCGAAGAAAACTTGCTGAGGTTGATCGAAGCACGGCGAACAACCCCGCAGGGCGCGAATAAATTGGCCCCGGACCTAAGTCCGGGGTAGGGATGCAAGCCGAAACTACGCGCCTGCGGAGCGGGCGCCGACGTCCACGCAGTCAGCCCGTTTAGAGAGGACACATCATGAAAAAAGAAAACGACATTCGCATCAGCTTTGAAGAGGCTCGCAACGACGCAAAAATCAAAGTCATCGGCGTAGGCGGAGGCGGCGGAAACGCGGTCAACCGCATGATTGACGCCGGAATGGAAGGCATCGAATTCGTAGTTGCAAACACCGACTTACAGGCCTTGCGCATGTCGCGCGCGCCGGTAAAAATCCAACTAGGGGTCAAGCTGACCAACGGTCTGGGAGCGGGTGCGAATCCGGAGGTGGGCCGCAAAGCCGCGCTCGAGGATTCCGAAAAAATCATCGAGGCCCTCGAAGATTCCGACATGGTCTTCGTCACCACGGGACTCGGCGGTGGCACCGGCACCGGCGCGGCTCCGATCATTGCTTCGCTGGCCAGCGAAATGGGCGCGCTCACTGTCGCGGTCGTCACCAAGCCGTTCGCGTTCGAAGGCAAGCGTCGCATGCAGCAAGCCGAACGCGGCATCGCCGAACTGATGGAATCTGTAGACACGACCATCGTCATCCCCAATGAAAAGCTTTTAGGAGTCGCGCAGGACGCTGGCTTTTTCGAATCTTTCCGCGTGGCGGACGACATCCTTCGCCAAGGCGTTCAGGGAATCTCGGACATCATCACCATCCCGGGCATCATCAATCGCGACTTCGCCGACGTGAAAGCGATCATGGC
>PNAR01000074.1 GCA_003169715.1 Acidobacteriaceae bacterium
CAATCGTAGTCGGCACGCAAGTTTCCCGCGAGTTGAACATAAGGCGCTCCAAAAAAGTGACCATACGGTTTCAAGCCGACCGCGATCGGACGCGCGACACCGAACAACAAATGACTAGCGACGATTGACCAAGAAAGCAGCTGAACCGTCGGTGCCCGATTCGTCAAAATAGGTGTACAAATCACAACGAAGACAAAGGGAAACAGCGCTGAGAGTCCCTTTCCAGCCGCAAAGTATTGCCCAATGAAAAACAAGTATATAGGAAGCGTGGCTGCAAACATACTTCCAGCCAGAACGAATGAAAGTATGGTTGGCGCGCGGCAGACCACCTGCTCGCCATTAGCTATACGGTTCGCTCTAAATGCCAAGAGAATGTTCCGAAAAAAGATGAGCGTGACGACCGACAGCCCGAGCGACCAAAAGAAGACAAGCAGTTCTTCCTTCTTTGAGAGTAACAGAGGGATAAAATAAAGACCTAATAGACCCTTTGTTACATAGGCAAAGACTGTTACCGGATCGTATATGAAATTACAGAACCAATAATCAACTGTACATACGCCAATGTGAGTTCTATCAGCTATGAGATATTGGTCAAAGTAAAGGTGCCAATTGTTCTTGTATATTACAGCAAACTGAGCCTGAGTAAGAAAAAAAGCTATAGTGCCGCTCCAATATAATGTTGCTGCCAAGATCACGACGACAAGTACAGAAAGACTGATTGACAATATGCCTATAGATAATCTCCATTCTCGCGTCCGCCAGACATAAGCGGCACTCAGCGTAATTGTACCAACCATGAGTAAGGCAGTAATGGGCGTGATTTCCGGATAGGCATACAGAAGTCCAATAGAAAGTACAGAAATTGATGCCGCGGATGTAATTGACAGGTATGTAGGCGCGGCTCTTGTCTCGCTGGCGGCGGCCGTTTTGAACCTGTACGAAGAAATGCGATTGGCGAGCTGTTCACAAAACTGGCTCACTAGAATAATTTGTATTGGGAGGGCAAGAAGCTCGCTCCATGCGTTTATGTCAAAAACGTATTGGCCATAGAAGCCAATGGCAAAACTCGCTGACAATCCGAATGCAATCGCTTGGCGATGCGGGATCAAAAGCAGGAATAAATACGACATAGCAAGGAAAAGATTGAACTGAAGAAGTACTCGGAATTCATAGGAATGTTGGAAGACGTCTGAAGACAGTAGAGTTGAGAGAGCACCGTATAAAAGGCCAACGGCCGGGCGGGCGAAAAGCATGTCGCCTGTAAATACGAGGACCGGGTCAGGCGGCAGCGGTTGCGGCAGGCTGCGAAGGACCGCGAATGGGTAATTTGCAAAACCGAAAGATTCGGTCAAGTAGTTTATGCTGTCGCCCGGATTGGCCTGGAAAATCGCAAAGCGGAGTCCGCCGATGTAACGGGGCAACAGACTTGTAACGAGGACCAGGGCCGAAAATGCTAAGAACGGCCGGGCTCGTCTGTAGGCATTTTTTAACAGAGGTAACACAGACCAGGAGCGAGCAGGAGCGTGCCGTAGCGCGGTCGATGCGAACGCGCTGGCGGCTCCCAGGGAAAGTGCGGTGGTGACGAGCAGGGATAGCTGAGGCGGAACGCCGAACCGGTAAAGCACTGTCATGACAAAGGACAGAGCCGCTGTCCCAAGAATCGGCGCAGCCAAAACATTCCGCCAACAGTCGCCGGCGCGATCGAGGAGCAGCACCCACGGCAGCCCGTTGATGAGGAATACGAAAAACGTGATCGCCGTGAAGGCAAGGCTAAAACCAATTGCGATCAAACTTCGCGCCTTTCGCTCCCATGGAGGGTTTCTCCGGGCAGAGTCGTGTCAGTGGACGTCCGCGAGGCTCGCACTATCGCGGGCCCCCACTCCTTCGAGCTGTTTCGGGCTATGCCTCGCCGCGACATTCACGGGAAATCCCTCCTTAGACAACCCGTTCGAATAGCGTGTGCGTGTTCTCTTCGCGGCCAGCGGTCAATTCGCCATCACACAGCGTAGCAGATGTACTGGGCAACCAGGCAACCCCCATGCATGGGCGCGCAAGATGCGCCTCCAGGGGCCGGTCCTCCTCGTCGCAAGTGGAAACGGGCTTTTGCCCGCCCGCGGTCCACCGTTCATGGCCTGGGCGAAAGCCCGAAGATCCAGTGGAAATCATTCTGCAGAACATCGTACAGTCGTGCCGCGCCGATGACGGTGAGGTGGTTTTCGTCATGGTAGAGAACGCCGCTACGATCGTAGGGCCGGCATATCGTTGCGTCGCAGAAGAGGTCGAGCGCGTCAGCTACCCTCACATTAGGGAATTGCGACGCGACGAAGCGGAAGGCCTGAATGGTTCCGTCTCTCCTTTGATCGACGGCTTCGCGGGGCAGGGCGCACTTCTCGTCGCGGGGAATTCCATAGCGATCGGCCCGCAGCACGCAAGACGTCGGAGGGTACTTGAACTCCGGCACCGGCGCGATGAGCAATATGCGTTGGACACCGAGGGCCTGCAGTCGCGAAACCGTCTCGGTCAGTGAAAGCACGAGGCTGAGACGGGCGGCCGTCGGCGGCGCCGCCGCAACGCCGAAGCTGGCGAGCAGTGATGCCCGAGTCGGGTCATAGACGGCGGGCCTTATCGATACGTTGTTCCAGCG
>PNAR01000425.1 GCA_003169715.1 Acidobacteriaceae bacterium
CGGCAAGACGCAGCAAGCTGCGTCTCTACTTTAGTATTTCCACCAAATGAGGAACTTTGGCCACCATCCCGCGGATTGCCGGGTTGTCGGGGCGTTCGATGATCTGGTTCAGGCGCGTGAATCCTAGTCCTTTTACGACTCGCTTCTGCTGGAATGGGGCACAAATGGCGGAGCGCACCCATTTCAGATGCAACATTCCTGCCGCTTTTGTTTTTGGCTTTGCCGCTAATGCGCGCGCCATTAGTTCAACTCCTCGACGGTTTTGCCGCGCATGGCGGCGACGTCTGCCTTGCTCTTTAAGTGCTTCAGGGCGTCGAAGGTGGCTTTGATTACATTGTGCGGATTCGTGGTTCCGATGGATTTCGTCAGAACGTTTTGAACGCCAACGGAAGTCATTACGGCACGCACGGCACCGCCCGCGATTACGCCAGTTCCCTCTGGAGCCGGCTTGAGAAGGACTTTGCCCGATCCGTAGCGGCCGAGAACCAAATGAGGGATTGTGGTCTGGGTAAGATTGATCTTAATCAGATTTTTCTTGGCCGATTCGATTCCCTTGCGGATTGCCTGCGGAACTTCCTTCGCCTTGCCGGAGCCGTATCCTACGACGGCAGCGCTGGGATCTCCCACGACGACTAAGGCGGCAAAGGACATGTTCTTGCCCCCTTTGACTACTTTGGTGACGCGGTTGATGGAGACTACCTGATCTTTAAGCTGATAGGCGTTCGCGTCGAGCTTCTTAATGATTGTCGGCATTCTTTCCTTAATTTGGTAATTGAGTAATTGAGCAATTTGGTAATTGAAAGTCAAAAGCTTGGATTTTCAATTACCCAATTACCCGACTACAAAATTACTCAATGCTAGAACTTTAATCCCGCTTCGCGGGCGGCATCAGCGAGGGCCTTTACTCGTCCGTGATAAATGTAACCGCCGCGATCGAATACTACCTCTTTAATTCCTTTGGCTTGGGCGCGCTCGGCGATTAGTTTGCCCACTTCTTTGGCCGCGGCGAGATTGCCACCGGGCTTGCGCTCGCCCTTCTTACCCTCCGCCGAATGGGCCGCGATCAGGGTCGTGCCTTGCGTGTCGTCAATGAGCTGAACGTAAACGTGATTCAGCGAACGATAGACGTTCAGTCTCGGGCGCCCGGCTGTGCCGAGAATCTTTTTGCGGATGCGTTCATGCACGTGCCGGCGGTTTGTGTTTTTGGATGATATTGTCAGCATAAAATCTGTCCTTGGTCTTTAACTGCGTCGTTGGTCCTTCGTCGTTGGTCGTTCGCTAAGACAACCCCGACAACCTGTTCTTTTCCGCTGCGCGCCAGATCCTTCGCTTCGCTCAGGATGACGTCAAAAACTTGTGCGCTCGAATCCCCGCCCTGTCTCTCCAAAAAACGGAGAGACAAGGACGGGCCACCCTCGTGTTATTTCGCACCGGTCTTTCCGACTTTCTTCTTCAGGCGTTCTCCGGCGTAGCGGACGCCTTTGTTTTTGTATGGATCTGGCGGACGAAGGCTGCGCATTTCCGCCGCGACCTGGCCCACTTTCTGGCGGTCAATCCCTGTGACCGTTAATTTCGTCTGCTTTGGATCTACCGTTGCCTCGATTCCGGAGGGCAGCGGATATTCGATGGGATGGGAGTATCCCAAGGTAAACACCACCGTCCCTTTGCCCTTCATCTCGGCGCGATATCCGATTCCGACGATTTCCAAATCCCGCGTCCAACCTTTGGTGACGCCTTCGACGGCATTGTTGACCAGAGCACGAGCCAGGCCATGCACGGCAGCTTGCGAATCATTCTCGCGCACCGCCAGAAGATGCCCATCCTGTTGCTCAATTCGAATCCCGACGGGGAGCGACGTATCGAGTTTGCCCTTGGGTCCCTGAACGGCAACAGTATTGCCTTCGATTTTTACCGTTACCCCTTTTGGCAGCGGGATTGGTTTTTTTCCAATTCTGGACATAAAAATCAACTTCGCTTTCAGCCGTCAGCTCTCAGCCTTCAGCGCACAAAAATTTTACTCACCAATCCGTAGCCAGCAACACTTCCATGAAAGCTGTGGATTCCCGCGTGCATAAATTCAGATCTTAGTTCCTCGTTCTCAGTTCGCAGCTTTTTACCAAATTTCGCAAAGCAACTCGCCACCCAAGCCTTGCTTGCGGGCCTGGCGTCCTGTCATCACGCCTTGGGGCGTGGTCAGAATGTTGATGCCCATACCGCCGAGGACGCGCGGAATCTCGGTACGGCGCACGTACACGCGGCAACCGGGTCTAGAGACGCGGGCAACGTTTGAAATTGCCGCCTCGTTGTTGTTGCCGTATTTCAGGTAAACGCGCAGCACCTTGTGGCCATCTTCTTCTGTGGCTTTGAAATTGGCGACGTATCCTTCTTCTTTCAGGATGCGGGCAATTTCCAGCTTCAGCTTGGAAGCGGGAATATCAACCTTCTGGTGCCGGGCGCTAATCGCATTGCGAATGCGCGTCAGCATGTCTGCGACCGGATCGGTCAACCTCATTGCTTTGCTTCTCCTCAGCCGCCGGTTTTCGGCGGTCGCTTATTCCTAACTATTTACCAGGACGACTTTGAAACGCCTGGAATCTCGCCCTTCAATGCCAACCCGCGGAAACACAGGCGGCACAGACCAAACTTGCGGAGATAGGCGCGTGGCCGTCCGCACAGCTTGCAGCGGTTATGTTTACGCGTGGAAAATTTAGGCCTGGCCAACTTGTTGCCGCGCGCATCGTCGAACTTCTTTTGAATTTTTGCGTCTTTCACTCGTTTTGCAGTAGTCATCGAATCCTTGTGTAAGCAGTTTTAAGAATCACGCCCGGAACGGCATTCCTAAATGCCGCAACAAAGCCCGGGCTTCATCATCGTTTTGGGCGGTGGTGACGATTGTGACGTTCATGCCCTTTTGTTTATCCACTTTTGCGTAGTCAATTTCCGGGAAAATTAATTGATCGCGAAGGCCCAGAGTGTAGTTTCCGCGTCCGTCAAACGACTTGGTGGAAACACCGCGAAAGTCGCGAACTCTCGGCAGCACCATGCTTACCAGGCGATCAAAGAATTCATACATGCGGTCACCGCGCAGAGTCACCATGGCGCCAATGGCCTGACCTTCGCGGACCTTGAATGCCGCGATTGATTTCTTGGCGCGGGTGAGGACCGGACGCTGGCCGGTGATTTGCGTCAATTCATTCATTGCCGGATCGAGGATCTTGGCATTTTGCGTGGCATCGCCGACTCCCATGTTGACTACGATCTTATGTAGATGCGGCACCGCCATGGGATTCTTCCGCTCCAGCTCCTTCATCAGCGTGGGCGCGACTTCCTTGTCAAAACGCTCTTTGAGGCGCGGGGTCTCTTTGGCGCTATGCTGCGCGGCTGCCGGCGGAGCTTTTGGCTCCTGCGATTTATCGGCTCGGTCTTTTTTTTCTTTTTCTTTTGCCATTAGTTTCTCGATTTAGCAATTGAGTAATCGGGTAATTTTGCAATTGAAGATCAATTACCCGATTACACTCAATACTTCTATTTTTTGTCCAGCGTGGTTCCGCATTTCTTGCAGACCCGCACCTTTTGGTCTCCGCGAATTTCGCGGCCTACCCGCACCGGACCGCACGTAGAGCAAACCAGTTGCACGTTTGATATGGCGATACGGCTTTCCTGGTCGGCGATTCCGCCTTTTATGTTGCGCTGCGGATTCGGACGCACATGTTTTTTTACCAGCATAACGTGCTCGACCAGAATCTTGGCGTCGTCGGGAAACACGCGCAGCACGCGGCCTTCTTTGCCTTTATCGCGTCCGGTGATGACTCGCACGGTGTCGTTGTGCCGGATATCCACTCGAATATGTTTTCTGATTACGGTCTTCATTGTTTTTCCAGTTTCCTATTACACATCGCTCGCGCTGCTCGCCAGATCCTTCGCTGCGCTCAGGATGACGTCAAAATCCTGGGCGGTCAGATGACCTCTGGAGCCAGCGACACGATCTTCAGAAATTTCTTTTCGCGCAATTCTCTTGCTACCGGGCCGAATACACGGGTTCCGACTGGTTCGCCGGTTTCGTTGATCAGAACTCCGGCGTTTTGATCGAATCGAATGTATGTGCCGTCACGGCGCCGGTATTCTTTTCTGGTCCGAACGATCACCGCTTTTACGACCGTGCCTTTTTTGGCCTGACCATCGGGGGAAGCTTCTTTCACACTGGCGGTGACGACATCGCCCAATCCCGCGCGCAGGCCCGTGGAACCGCCCAGCGGCAGGATTACCTGGAGCTTGCGCGCGCCGGAGTTGTCGGCGACTTCGAGCATGGTTCTCATCATCACGGCCATAATTCAGTCTCCTTAGAGCGGCGGCATGCTTACGAAAGCACTTCAGGTGCAGCTGCAACTTCCGGCGCCAGCGCAGTTTTTCGAACAATCTGCTTTAGCCGCCATCGTTTCAACTTCGACAATGGGCGGGTCTCTTCGAGCCGCACAACATCGCCAATGTGCGCTTCATTTTTCTCGTCGTGCGCATAAAACTTTTTGCCTTTCGAGACCACGCGACCATAAAAGGCGTGGGACTTTTTGCGCACGACTTCAACGACGATAGTCTTGTGCATTCGGTTCGAGACGACTTCGCCGACGATTTCTTTGCGCCTTCCGGCAGCCGCTACCGGCGTATTTTGGTTTGTTTCTGCCATTACTTCTTCTCCGTTTTACGCTTTGCTTTCGTGGCGACGGCCTTTATTGCCGCGGCTTTTGGCGCTACTACTGTTGTGACAGCGCCTTCTGTGCCGGTTGCGGACAGTTCACGTTCCCGGGAAATCGTCTTGACGCGGGCAATGTCTTTACGCAGGCCGCGAATTTTCTTCAGGCTTTCGGTCTGTCCCATATTGAGTTGGAACTTCAGCTTGAAGAGCTGATCGTTTAGTTCGTGCTCCTGATGGCGGAGTTCCTCGTCGGTAAAATTTCGTACTTTATCGGTTTTCATAGCCGTTTCTCGCTACAGCAGATTCCTCACCGCTAAAGCGGTTCGGAATGACAAAAGTCTTTAATGAACGAGCGTTTGGCGCTTTACGAAGCTGGTGCGCAACGGCAGCTTGTGCGACGCCAGGCGCATTGCTTCGGTTGCGTCAGCCAGCGTGACGCCTTCCATCTCGAACAAAATCTTTCCGGGCTTGACGACCGCAACCCAATGATCGGGCGCTCCTTTGCCTTTTCCCATACGGGTTTCGGCGGGTTTCTTGGTGACCGGCTTATCTGGAAAAAGACGGATCCAGATTTTTCCGCCGCGCTTGACGAAGCGAGTCATGGCAACGCGGCTGGCTTCGATTTGGCGGTCGGTGATCCATCCAGGTTCCAGGACTTTGAGTCCATAGTCGCCGAAGGATAGTTCGCTGCCGCGCCAGGCTTTGCCGCACATGCGTCCGCGCTGCTGCTTGCGGTACTTAACTTTTTTTGGCATTAACATAAATCGGCTCTTGGCTTCTAGCTCTTAGCTTCTGGCTTAACCTCTTAAACCCAGACGTAGCAAGCTACGTCTCTACGTATCTTTCGTTCAGACTTAAAATGCGCCTGCTGGCTGCAATGTGTCGCGCTTTTTTGCTGCCGGCAATATTTCGCCTTTGTAGACCCAGACTTTTACGCCAATTACACCGTATGTGGTTCGCGCTTCGGTGAAGCCGTAGTCAATGTCGGCGCGCAATGTGTGCAGCGGCAGGCGGCCCTGCAAATACCATTCGGAGCGGGCGATTTCGTTTCCGTTTAAACGGCCACTGACCCGGACTTTGATTCCTTTGCATCCGAAACGCAGCGCGGAGTCCACCGACTTGCGCATGGCGCGCCGGAATCCTACACGCTTTTCGAGTTGCAGAGCGATAGCCTCGGAGACCAGTTGTGCATCCAGTTCGGGTTTGTGGACTTCCTGGATGTCCATGTAAACCTCGCGCGAGGTTCGCTTCTGGACGTCCAACTTCAGCTTGTCTATTTCAGCGCCTTTGCGCCCGATGATGATACCGGGACGCGCGGTCTTAATAATGACGCGCAACTTGTTTCCAGGGCGCTCGATTTCGATGGAACTGACGCCAGCGGACTTGAGCTTGTCTTTCAGTTCGTTCTTCAGCTTGATGTCTTCGAGCAGCAGCTTGTCGTAATCCCGCTCGACAAACCAGCGCGACTTCCACGGCTTGGTGTAGCCGAGGCGGAAACCGTATGGATGAACCTTCTGTCCCATTTTTTCTCCTGCTACTTTGCCGCTGTCTTCTTTTTATTCTTGCTCTTGCTTTTGTCACTCTTCGCTTTGCCCTTGGCCTTGGCGTGAGTATGCTTTGTGGCGCCGCTTTTCTTTCGCGCCGGAGCTTTTTTCGCGTGCCCCGACTCTTCCCCAACCACGGTGGCCAGGCCTTCGTGATCTCTGCGTCCCCTCTCGGCGAGAACCAGCTCGATGTGCGAGATGCGGCGAACGTAGCGAAAGGCGCGCCCCATCGGGGCGGGGCGGACACGCTTCATTCGCGGTCCATCGTTGGCGATTGCGCTCTTTACGTAAAGCTGGTCCACGTCCACATCAATATTTTTTTCCGAGCTGAGATAGTTCGCATTCTCGAGCGCCGAGCGCAAAAGCTTTTCGATTGTGGCCGCAACCCGCTTCTTGGTGAAGATGAGCGTGTTGAGCGCGTCTTCGACGCGGCGTCCTTTGATTAAGTCCAGCACCAGGCGCGCCTTTTGCGGCGTCACGCGCATGTATCGGGCTTGAGCTCTGAATTCCATAAGTTAATTCGCTTCTAGCTTCTGGCTACTAGCTAGAAGCCAGGAGCTAGCAGNNCTAGCTTCTGGCTACTAGCTAGACGCTAGAAGCCAGTAGCGGTTTTATGCTTTCGGTGCTGCCGACGCTGCTGGCGCCGACGCTCCCGGACCTCCGGGAATGCCTGCTGGCCTGGCTGCAGTTTCCGTCGCCGCTCTCATCGAGTGCCCCTTAAACTGGCGTGTAAAGCTGAATTCGCCCAGCTTGTGGCC
>PNAR01000263.1 GCA_003169715.1 Acidobacteriaceae bacterium
GGGTTGATGTGGTCTCAGGGGTTGAAGCATCGCTGGGGAAAAAAGATCCTGCCAAAGTCCGGGCATTCATAGATGAAGTTCGGAAGATGAGTACATAAGAAGATGGCAACCGCAGTTACAAAAGCGAAACAATTGTCTGTGCCGAGGGATGTACCCGGGCGCTTTGGCGCTTACGGCGGTCGCTTCGTCCCCGAAACGCTCATGGCTGCGCTGGAGGAATTGGAGCGCGAATACGAGAAAGTAAAACGAGACAAGCAATTTCAAGCGCGATTAACGGAATTATTACGAAACTATGCGGGGCGTCCCACGCCTCTTTTTTTTGCCGGCCGCCTCACAAAGAAACTTGGCGGCGCAAAAATTTATCTCAAGCGCGAGGACCTGCTTCACACGGGCGCGCACAAAATCAACAACTGTTTGGGACAAGGGCTACTTGCCGAGCGCATGGGCAAGCGCCGCATTATTGCGGAGACTGGCGCGGGACAGCACGGCGTGGCCACGGCGACGGTCTGCGCATTGCTTGGATTTGACTGCGTTGTGTACATGGGCAGCGAAGACATGCGCCGCCAGGAACTAAACGTATTTCGCATGCGGCTGCTCGGCGCGGAAGTTCGCAGCGTGAATTCAGGTTCGCGCACGCTAAAGGATGCCATCAATGAAGCCATGCGCGATTGGGTGACGAATGTTCGCACCACCCACTATCTGCTCGGCAGTGTGCTGGGCGCTCATCCTTATCCAACGATGGTTCGCGACTTTCACAAAATTATAGGCTGCGAAGCCCGCGCACAAATTCTGAAAGCCGAGGGCAAACTGCCCACCGCGATTATCGCCTGCGTTGGAGGCGGATCAAATGCGATCGGAATCTTTTTCGAATTCATCAAAGACAAGAAAGTGAAATTCATTGGCGTCGAGGCTGGCGGCCGCGGAGAAGCTCTCGGTGACCACGCTGCCAGATTTCGCGGCGGTTCTCCGGGTGTGCTACAGGGAACGTATTCATACCTTTTGCAGGACGCTGCCGGGCAAATCGCAGCCACACATTCGGTTTCTGCGGGACTCGATTATCCTTCCATCGGCCCCGAGCATGCGTGGTTAAAAGACACTGGCCGAGCGGAATACGTTGCCGCTTCAGATGCAGAAGCACTTGAGGCCTGCACCCTCCTGGCGCGGACCGAAGGAATTATTCCGGCACTCGAATCTGCTCATGCCGTCGCCGAAGTGATCAAGCGAACCCCGAGGATGAAGAAGTCTGACGTGGTGATAGTGAACATCTCTGGGCGCGGTGATAAAGACATCGGCATTATGCGGGAGAGTTTAGAATTGGAGTAGCCGATCGCTACGTTTAAATCCGCTCAGGGTGCTGGTGCAAAAACATCAATGCGATTTTTGGCCGTTACCTCTATACATTCCAGCTCATTACTGGCCAGAAGGCCCGACGTTAGTGCCTTCGGGCCGCCGACAATCGTGAAATGAAGGTCGTAGTCTGAACACACGCACCAACTCTGGTCACGCGGCCACCAATACTCAAATCCGAGGCTGCCGATCTTTCAGAAAACCGCAGATTTCGTTCAGAGCGCCCTTGAAAAGCTTGGGTTGATCGGAATTAATGAATGACCAGTCGGAGAACCGAAAGAAACATTCCTCTCCATCTGTGACAGGCCTCAGCGTTGAAGCAAGCTCTGAGCATTCCTCCTCGTGAAGTATCCCATCTCCCGGACCCCTAAGAAAGAGCGACCAGCACACTCGGTCTTCGAGCTTTCTTCTATACCACTCAAGGCAGATTTCGGGGGCAAAGGGGACGCTTAACAACTCAGCCAGTTCGCTCCATCTCACTCGTTTGCCCATAGAATTAGCTCTTCGATTTTCGATGAAGGACTTGATCGGCTCACAGCGCGGAACCTTCAGGATTGCAATTTCAGCAAGTGTGAGCGGGTTGTCTATGTTCTCGTAATGCGCTTCGACTCGATGCAGGATTTTCGCGTATGCGTCGAACACCGGGGGTATAAGATGGGAAACCAAATTCCCAGCCCAATTGGGAGTGCTGGGGGCGGCAGTTCGTTCGCGCCCACGAAGGATCCAGTCGAAGACGGCCTGATCGCTCTCTGGCTGCATAAGACGTGCCGCTATGAAATCAACCTCTCATAGGCCCTATGATCGCCAATCCAAAACCACAAGTATCCGTGGGCTCGTTTGATCGCAAGAGCGCGATAGCCAAGGGTGATGCGGGCCGACCATATTTCCTGCCCGTGCCGCTCACCTACTTTCTTGAATTGCAAGGAAGGATGCTGAGGATTCTGCTTCAGCAGTAAAAACTGTTTGTCGGCGCGACCGCGTACTTCCTGCGGGAGCGCAAGATACTCCTGCCAAAAACCGCTGGCGGCGCGATGCTCCATGGATGGCTATAGCTGCCGAACGCGGCCATTCTTTTCGTCGTCCAAAGCAAGGTGAATAGCCTTATCGAGGCTCCCAGCCGCAAGGTCAGTCTGAACGCGAGCATCAATCGGGTGCGGATAGTTCTGCTCAAACCACAAGTACAACTCCTGCACCTCGCCCGGCGTGAGCGTTCCGATCGCGTGTTCAATCTCTTTAACCGTCTGCATACTTGTAGATGTCCTCGCTGTGCGCCCTGACTATTATGGTAGGCAAACTCGCAAGGAAAAGAAAGAGGCAATGAACAGCAGACGTAGTCGCACGAAATTCACGTCATGTGTGAACCAGATTCTCAGTGGGACAGGCGCTGGCGCATACCGAGCGAGTTCGACCTTCTGCAATCTGACCTTGACAATCTACAATGTCTCTGTGCCTCTTCACTTCGAACGCAACCCTTCGCTCGTTGCCTACGTTACCTGTGGCGATCCCGATCTTGAAACAACTTACGACATCGTGCTCGCGGCCATCGCAGCTGGTGCGGACATCATCGAACTTGGCGTTCCGTTTAGCGATCCGGTTGCCGACGGGCCTGTCATCCAAAGGGCGAGCGAGCGTGCGCTGAAAAACGGAACGACGCTTGAACAGGTATTGAAGCTGGCTCAAGAAATACGAAAGAGATCCGATGTTGGATTGATTATCTTTTCCTACTTCAATCCCATCCTCCGGATGGGAGTCGCCAAGTTCAGCGCCGAAGCCGCCCAAGCCGGGATAGATGGCGCTCTGATCACTGATCTCCCGATGGAGGAAGCGGACGGCTATCTTTCTGAGATGAGAAAAAGAAAGTTGGCGACGGTGTTCCTGGCGGCTCCCACTAGCACGGACGCACGGCTGAAGCAGATTGCGAAAGCGTCCACCGGGTTCGTATATGCCGTTTCGCGAACCGGCGTGACCGGTACACAGAAACAACTGCCTGGCGAAGCGCAGAAATTGGTTCAACGGCTTCGCATGCACACCCGGCTTCCCATTGCAGTAGGCTTCGGAATTTCTACTGCACAGCAATTTGCAAGCGTGGGTAAATTCGCCGATGCTGCGGTGGTAGGCAGTGCTATCGTGGAAACCATCGAGCGTAATCCGGGCAAAGAAGCCGAGTCTGTGGCACAATTTGTAAGGTCGTTGGTCGTTGGCCGTTAGTCGTTGGCAAAACCGCTTGTGCATTTGGCTTGTAGGGAAGGCAAAAGGCAAAAGGCCAACGACCAAGGACGAACGACCAACGACTGAATTCCCATGGACATTTCAGACTGGCGCACGAAGATTGACGAGATTGATCGCAGGCTCGTAGATCTGCTGAGTGAGCGTGCAGAGGCGGCGCACCAGATTGGTAAGTTGAAGAGCAAGGCGGGGATGCCCATTTACGAACCTGACCGGGAGCGGACGGTTTTCGATAATGCTGCGAAGATGAATAAGGGTCCACTGCCCAATCGGGACCTGTTGCGGATCTACGAACGGATTATTGACGTAATGCGGCAGATACAGCGAGAGGAAATCGCGCCACAGGGGCCAGAATCCGCAGTTGGGTTCGGCGAAACAGAATTAGATAATGAAGCAAATGACTAAGCGTCGTTAGTGAATGCGCAATTTTATCGCCAGGTCCGGCGTGTTGAGCTAGAAGCTAAGAGCTAGAAGCGAATTTTAACTACCTATGATCGTTGCAATGCAAGAATCGGCGAGCGAAGAACAAATTCAGCAGGTCATTGAGCACCTGGTCCGTATGGGGTTCTCGGTGCACCGCACCACGGGCGAACGGCAGTCGGTGCTGGCGGCGGTGGGTGCACGAATTGATTTTGACACGCGCAATCTCGAAGTTTTGTCCGGCGTCGAACACGTTCACCGCATTAGCGCTCCCTACAAGCTCGCGGGCCGCAGCTTTCGTCCCGGGGGCACGGTCATCGAATTTGCCAACGGTCTGAGGGTTGGAGGCAATGAAGTTGTCGTGATGGCCGGCCCTTGTTCCGTGGAATCTCGCGAGCAGCTTTTTACCATAGCCGAGCTGATCGTCAAGGCTGGCGCGCGCGTGCTTCGAGGCGGAGCTTTCAAACCCAGAAGTTCCCCGTACTCGTTTCAAGGAATGGGGCTGGAAGGCCTCAAGCTTTTACGCGAGGCCGGCGACCACTTCAAGCTGCTGGTAATCAGCGAAGTGATGGAGATTTCGCAAATCAGCTTAATGCTGCCGTACGTAGATATTTTCCAGGTAGGCGCGCGCAATATGCAGAACTTCAATCTACTGCGCGAACTGGGAAAAGAGAAAAAGCCGGTGCTGCTGAAGCGCGGCATCGCGGCGACGATTGAAGAGCTCTTACTGTCGGCCGAATATATTATGGCTGGCGGGAATTACGAAGTGATCCTCTGCGAGCGTGGCATTCGAACCTTCGAGACTTCCACCCGGAATACGTTGGACATCAGCGCCATCCCTGTTGTGCACAAGCTTTCGCATCTGCCCATGGCATCCGATCCGTCTCATGGCACTGGATTGCGCGACAAGGTTCCACCCATGGCGCGGGCGTCGGTTGCGGCGGGAGCCGACGTTTTACTGATGGAAGTCCACCATGATCCCGACAAGGCTTTTTCAGATGGGGCGCAGTCGCTGTATCCTGAGCAGTTCTCGAAGCTGATGGATGAGCTCAGAATGATCGCCCCCGCGGTTGGCCGAACCATCGCGTAAAGTCTTTTCACCACGGAGGCACGGGGACACGGAGAAAATCTTTGACCCGCATTTGATTTTATGAGTATTTAGTCTTTTCTCCGTGTCTCAGTGCCTCTGTTGGTAATAATTCCCTCCATGCCCGTTCGCCAAATTACGATCATCGGAACCGGGCTTTTGGGAGGCTCCCTTGGTCTTGCGCTAAAGAAATCCGGTTACACGGGAAGGATTATCGGCTGCGACCGTGCGCCGGTTCTCGAACGTGCCCGTAAGAAGGGCGCAATTGATGAGGGAAGAACGAATGCCTCCGATGCGGTCCGTGGAAGCCAGATCGTCATTCTAGCTACCCCGGTTGGCGCGATCATTGATCTGATTAAGGAGTTGGGACCGGCATTGCCGGCGAAGACCCTGCTCACCGATGTGGGCAGCACAAAAGCGGAAGTCTTGGTTAGTGCACATGGAGTGTTCGGCAAGAATCTTCCGCGCCGTTTTCTTGCCGGACATCCCATGGCTGGCAAGGAACAAACCGGAGTAGAATTCGCCGATCCTGACTTGTTTCGAGATGCAGCGTGGTTTCTCACGCCAGTCGCCGGACAGAATGTTTACGATGGCCTGAGCGGCGAATTTCTCGGATGGGTGGAGAAGCTTGGTGCGCGGGTCCTCAGTATGAACGCCCAAGAACACGATCAGCTGTGCGCATGGATCAGTCATTTGCCCCAGATGGTTTCCACGGCGCTCGCAGCTACGCTAGTGGATGAATATGGCGAGGACGCTCCGCTGCTGGAAGCTGGCGGACGTGCGTTGCGAGAGATGACCAGAATCTCGGCGAGTCCTTATTCGATGTGGCGCGACATCGCGCTGACAAATAAGAAAAGTATTCGGGAGGCTCTCCTGAAACTCGAACAGCGCCTCGCGCACATCCGCGAGAATTTGGATACGCGAGAATTGGCAATGGAATTTGAGCGCGCCCATCATTTGAGAAAAGCTTCGCCTGCGAACTCACCACGGAGACACGGGACCACGGAGAAAACCAAAACTTGAAGAAATACCCCGAAGCAGAATTCAACGCTGAGAGCTAAAAGCCACCACTCAAGCTTTTCTCTGTGCCTCCGTGCCTCCGTGGTGAAATTGTTCTAGAATTCCTATCGCATGCGCAAAGTCGTGGCCAACGCGGATGAAGCGATCTCCGACATTTTCGATGGCGCGACCATCATGATCGGGGGCTTTGGATTGTGCGGCATTCCGGAAAACCTGATCCGCGCTCTCGTTCGCAAGGGTGTAAAGAATCTCACAACCATCAGCAACAACGTCGGGGTGGACGGCTTCGGCATGGGCCTGCTGCTCGCGGCAGGACAAATTCGCAAGCACTTCGGATCGTACGTCGGAGAGAACAAGTTGCTGGAAGAGATGGTTCTCAATGGGCGCATTGACCTCACGCTCGTGCCGCAGGGGACTTTTTCCGAGCGCATTCGCGCGGGAGGCGCGGGCATCCCCGCGTTTTTTACGCCCGCGGGGGTCGGCACGGTAGTCGCCGAGGAGAAAGAAGTTCGCGAGTTCGACGGGCGGCCGTATGTAATGGAAACAGCGATCAAAGCCGACTTCGCGTTTGTCAAAGCATGGAAGGGCGACAACTGGGGCAACCTTGTGTATCGAAAGACCGCGCGAAATTTTAATCCAATGATGGCGACTGCGGCTAAAGTAACAATTGCAGAAGTCGAGCACCTCGTCGAAGTTGGAGAGCTTGAACCCGATTTAATTCATACCCCCAGTATTTACGTGAAGCGCATTTTCCAGGGCGAGATGTACGAAAAAAGGATAGAGAGACGGACAGTGAGAAACGCGTCGTAGGTCGTTCGTCGTTAGTCGTTGGCCAAGATTGCGAAACTGTCTTTGTTTTTGCAGTTGCGAACGACCAAGGACCAACGACGATAACCATGCCCAAACCCGCCAAAGACACCGACAAACGCGAACGCATCGTCAAGCGCATCGCGCGCGAATTGCGCGATGGCTTCTACGTCAATCTCGGCATCGGAATGCCTACGCTGGTCGCGAACCACGTTCCGCCCGGAATAGACGTTATCCTGCAAAGCGAAAACGGCATGTTGGGAATTGGGCCTTATCCCATGCAGGGGGAGGAAGATTGTGACTTGATCAACGCCGGAAAAGAAACCGTCAGCGAAATGGCTGGAACGTCTTATTTTTCCAGCGCGGATTCATTCGCGATGATCCGCGGAGGCCACATTGATTTAAGCGTGCTCGGCGCGATGGAAGTAGATGAGGAAGGCAATCTCGCCAATTGGATGATCCCCGGAAAAATGGTGAAAGGCATGGGCGGTGCGATGGATTTGGCCGCTGGAGCCCGCCGCGTCATTGTCGCTATGGAGCACACCACGAAAGATTCGCAGCCAAAGATTCTGAAGAAATGCACCTTGCCGCTTACTGGGATGAAGGTTGTGAACATGATTGTGACGGAGCTGGCCGTGATGCAAGTGACTCCGGAAGGTTTGGTGTTGGAGGAAATTGCTCCGGGAATTACCGCCGATGATGTGCAGAAGTTCACCGAAGCGAAGCTGATTGTCAGTCCGAATCTGAAGAAGATGGAAAGGTGATCATTACCCCTACTTTCCTGTTGTCTTCCCGAGGGTAGCGCATCTCGCGCTGAGCGCGAGATGCGCGGAGTCGAAGGACCCCTGCGGGCTGAGTCGCGGTCTCTATTTGATCCCTTGCTTTCGGAACAAAATCGCAGTTGGTAGGAGTTGCAGGGATCCTTCGACTCCGCATATCCATTCGCAAGCGAATGAATATGCTGCGCTCAGGACGACAAATATTTAGGAGGGAGGCGACCGCAACAATCCCTCTCACTCAAGTCGCCGTCATTCGCCACTGTTCTTCATCCTTGCCGCCTCGAACTCGTCGCCTCTTTGCCATCCGATGAGGCTTGGCTGGGATGCGGCCTCCCATCCCAATGCAAATCCAAAGCGCGCTACAGCCGCGTCTCCGGTAAAGTCCATGTCGGAATAATATTCATCGCTTGGCTGATGGTAATGTTTCGCGGTGTATTCCGCGGCCTGCTGCATGCCCCAGGCGAGATCGTGGCCTTTGTACTTGGTTCCTTCGCCGATCGAGAAGGCCGGGATGCCGACGCGCGCCAAACTAAAATGATCGGAGCGATAGTAGTATCCGGCATCAGGATGCGCATCAGGACGAATCGCCAGGCGGAATTCCTTCGCCGTGGCTTCGACCGTGGGATAAAAAGTTGTGCGCTCGGCGCCAGATACCTCTACCTCCTCCGGCGAACCCAACGGCGGGATGTCGTCATAATTTAGATCAAGAGTTATTTTTCCTGCGGCAATCGGCGGATGCTTTCCCAAATATTCCGAACCCAGCAAACCCTGCTCTTCCGCCGTGACTGATGCGAAGAGCACCGACCGTCGCGGCTTCTCCGCTGCCTCGGCGAATACCCGCGCCAATTCCAAAAGTATTCCGCAACCGGTCGCGTTGTCATCCGCGCCGTTGTAGATATTGTCTCCCGGCATGTCAGGACGAATTCCGAGGTGGTCGTAATGCGCGGTATACATTACAGCTTCGCTCTTGAGCTTGGGATCTGAGCCCGGAAGCATGGCGAGCACGTTATTCGACTCGAAATCGCGCAGTTTGCTGACCATGTGCGCTTTCAGGTTCACACGCAGAGGCACGGGATGAAAATCGCGCGACTGTGCGTCCGAAATCATGTGATCCAGATTCATACCATCCATTGACGCGAGTTTCTTGGCCACGTCGAGTTGTACCCATGAAGCCACTTTGAGCAGCGGAGCACCCTCGAGCTTGAGAAAAGATTTCTCACCGGAATTCGAGTTCCGCACCACTTCCCACGGATAGCTAGCCATGTCGGTCCGATGTATGAGAATCACCCCTGCTGCGCCTTTGCGCGCGGCCTCTTCATACTTGTAGGTCCAGCGGCCGTAGTACGTCATCGCCTTGCCGCCGAATGTTTTCGGATCGAGGCTCGACGGGTTCGACGGATCCGGCACCGGCGGGTCGTTGACGAGCATCACCAGCGTCTTGCCCT
>PNAR01000222.1 GCA_003169715.1 Acidobacteriaceae bacterium
CACGAAGGCGCTCATGAACTTGCCGTCCACTTGCGGGGTAATGGCATCCACGTTGATGTTTTGTCCGGAGAGAAACTCGCGCGCATCTTCTATGCGATAAATTCTGGTTGGTTCAATCTCGATTTTCTCGAATCCGGCGGAGGTGAGCTTGTTGCGGTACTCGTTTTCCTCAAGAGCACCGGCAACGCAGCCGACCCATAGAAGAACATTTTGGCGAATCTCAGAAGGCATCTCGCCACGAGTGACTACGTCGGACACGGCAAAGCGCCCGCCAGGCTTCAAGACCCGAAGGGCCTCCCTGAGAACACGGTCTTTGTCTGCCGAAAGGTTGATGACGCAGTTAGAAATGATGACATCCACAGAGTTGTCGGGCAGCGGGATGTGCTCAATTTCACCTTTCAAGAACTCGACATTTTCGACTCCAGCCTTGCGCTTGTTTTCATTCGCGAGCGCGAGCATTTCGTCGGTCATGTCGAGACCGTAGGCTTTGCCGGTGGGGCCGACTCGTTTCGCGGAGAGCAGCACATCTATGCCGCCGCCCGAGCCGAGGTCAAGGACGATTTCGCCTGGGTTCAGGTTCGCGAGCGCGGTTGGATTCCCGCAGCCGAGCGAGGCCAGCATGGCTTCTTCAGGAATCTGCTGCGCCTGAGACTGGTCATAAAGGTTGGACGTGATGGGATCATCGCATCCAGTGCTGGCCGTGGCTCCGCAACAAGAACTTCGACCGCTATTCACGCGCAATGCGGCTTGTCCGTATTTCTCCTTCACGACTTCTTTAATATCGGGCTCGCTCATGGAATAACCCCTATCCGGAAATTTGAATGATAGTT
This sequence comes from Acidobacteriaceae bacterium, assembly GCA_003169715.1. GTDB lineage: Bacteria > Acidobacteriota > Terriglobia > Terriglobales > Acidobacteriaceae > PALSA-188. The sequence goes on from PNAR01000222.1 coordinate 831, forward strand.
TCGGTGTCTACAGCTTTGTTGCGAGTACAACATTCGGCGTACAAGAACTGGAGAAGCGCTTGCAGCGCGGCGACGTTGGCGGTGTAGCGAAGAAACGTACTCTCCCTTTGAACGTGAACCAGATCTTCAGCTTTCAATTTGTCGAGATGGTGCGACAGAGTCGAGCTTGGAATATCGAGCTCTTCCTGAATTTCGCCGACGACGGCTCCCTCCGGGTGCGCGGTGAGCAGGAATCGCATGATTCGAAGGCGCGGCTCGGTTCCGATGGCTGAAAACATGTCCGCATACTTGGCCACCTGCTGTGCCGATTTTTTGGGGTCTTGCTTTGCCATATTTCGATACTTGCAGAAATATGGATGCTAGTCAACTCAAATTCCGTTTCGGACAATAAAAAAGGCGCAGCACGTGGCGGCGCCTTGTTTTTATCTATGTATTAAGGATTGGAGGTTGAATAGGGTAAATGCGCCACGTCGGGACTAACTATTTCGCGTGCAGAATCAAAATGCTCAGGTATAGCTTCTTGACAAGATTTGGGGAATAGAACATCTGCCGGCGAGAGCGGCTTGGTTAACCAAACACCTTGTAGACGACCTTCGCTTTATGTTCGGCTTGAAGTACACTGGCTTTTCGCAACCCAGCTTTGCGAACGAGCCAGGAAAGACGAAGGAGGTATGCCTTTGGCAACTGACTGGGAACAGACATTCAGGAATTGGAGTAAACCATCAAGCGATGACGAGTGTGAAAAGCAGGAGAATGCAGAGCGCATGGTCGGTGACGCTATACGTGCTCACGAGCCGCTGGTAAATCGCGACATAAGGATAATTTCGCAAGGCTCCTACCGAAACAACACGAATGTTCGCCAGGAGAGCGACGTGGACATTTGCGTGTGTTGCATGGAGCCCTTCTTCGCGGACTACTCTTTCGCAGACTACCCCGAATCTGAGACGGGCAACGTGAACAGTTCTTATACGTACGCTCAGTTTAAAAATGATGTTCAGGCGGCACTGGAAGAAAAATTCACGAGCGGCGTCACCCGGGGGGATAAGGCTTTCGATGTTCACGCCAACACCTACCGCGTGGACGCTGACGTGGTCCCAGCGTTTGCTTACCGACTTTACAAAAAGAAAGAATACAATTTTTTGCTTAACGTCCAGATACCTTCGTACATTGAGCCGCCGGGAACCAAATTTATCTCCGACGGCGGTGCCGTAATCGTGAACTGGCCTGAGCAACATTACTCAAACGGTGTTCAGAAAAATAAAGCAACTGGGGGCAGATTTAAGCTGATCGTGAGGGGGCTAAAGAGATTGAAGTTTTACATGATTTCCAAAAAAATCCAGGCTGCGGAGCCGATTGCCTCATACCTTATCGAATGTTTGATGTACAACGTGCTTAATTCTGTTTTTACTGGCGATTCCTATAGGCAGAATGTACAGAATGCTCTGGTAGCATGCTTCACTGCAACCAAAACCGATGCAGAGTGCGAGAAGTGGCTGGAGGTGAACGAGAGAAAATTCCTGTTTCGCTCCACTCAACCATGGAGCAGACAGCAAGCTCACGACTTTATCGTTTCGGCGTGGAATCTCGTTGAGAACGGGCTATGACAAATTCCCAAATAAAAGCTTTAGTAGCTTTGGTTTTCCTCATACTGGTAGTGGTCCTCGCGATACAAGGACAGGCCCCGTCGAAAGAGTGGCTGCACTCCTTCTCGTGGGTAGTCACAGGGGTATCACTCTCCCTCCTTCTCTGGGAGAGATGGTTATGGTCGTGGTGGGGGTTCGGTTTTTTGGCAAAACGGCCCGACCTGAGGGGCACTTGGAGAGGAAGCATCCTGAGTGACTGGGAAGACCCGACGACGAAGCAGCGTCGAGATCCCGTCGAAATATACTTTGTTATTCGTCAGACTTTTTCTACGTTGGATATCCGGCTTTTCTCGCCTGAGTCGGCTTCGCAGAGCCTGTCTGCAGAAATTGTTACCGATTCGGTAGGACTGCACACGATCGCCCTGACCTACCTAAACACACCGGATGCCTTACGACTTGAGCAAAGCCCAATTAGTCACGGTGGGGCTATTCTCGGAATTCGCGGCAATCACCTGATACGCCAACTGGACGGAAAGTATTGGACGGACCGAAAAACCGTTGGGCAAATGCTCCTGACCGCGCGGTCCAGCTCTTACTGCCATGACTTTAGCCAAGCGAGGGAGAAATTTTTAGGCGATTAATACCAATCTCTTCTTAAATTTTGAAGCGAGTATGGAGCTGGCAAACCCCAATGGCTAATCATCACAAAGTGAGGGTCCGGGTTGCTTGTATCGAATGCAACCGCGTCACAAATCACGACATACTTCACGCGGAGGAGATCGCCGATAACGACGAGGACAGCGGCATTCATTGGGGCACGGATTACAAAACAGTGCAGTGCTGCGGTTGTGAGGCGATTTCATTTATGACCCGCTCTTGGAACTCGGAAGACACCGACCCTGACAATCATCCGGTAATTACTACCACCCTTTACCCAAGCCGCACCACGCGGAAACCAATCGAAAATTATTATTATCTTCCTGACATAGTCCGCGCTATGTATCAAGAAACCCTAACGGCGATGAGTAATTCAGCACCAATACTAGCGGCGATAGGCATCCGCGCCGTAGTAGAGGCCGTTTGCAGGGACAAGGCCTGCGTTGCAGGTAATCTCGAGACTAACATCGACCTTCTGGTTGTGAAGGGCCACTTGGCCGCAGACCAAGCCGACTTTTTGCATTTACAGAGATTTATGGGCAATGCGGCAGCACATGAGATCAAGCCGCCTAGGCAGACGGAGCTGGCAGCAGCAATGAATATCGCGGAGAACTTGTTGACCAATTTGTATACCCTTCCGATGCTCGCTGAGCAGATGGCAACGAGTCAGGAGCAACTCGCAAATCGGAAAAGCAGGCTAAATAAATCGAAAACTCCGAAACCTTGAGCGAGGCTGCTTCGAGAAAAGCGGTACCCGGGCTGTCGGAATTCCAAAGCGGATGGTCTCGCGTCGCGCTGGAAAGAAATCTGCTGCGCTACTCTCTTCCCCGCGGACGGGACCCCATTCAAGCCGTCTTTCTTTTGGCTTGAGTGGGGCTGTTCCGAGAGATGAGGTACCCGGCATTGTGTCCGGGGATGGCTTTCAGCCATCCGATAAATCGTCTGGGAGTGTTATCGCAGCGCTGAAAGCTTGCCCTGTTTTGCTGCAGCCCTGAGCGGAGTCGAAGGGGTAGCCGAACGGGCGCTGCGTCACCCAAAATCACAGGAAGCGCCCGTCGAGAGTAAAATCTCGGGTAAAGTCGCCGTTTGGGCTAGTCTTCCGCCAAATGTACACGACTCCGTTGCTGCGGCTCTGATCTGGGGCATATCGAAGCAACGAGTTACGAGGTTGATACGGAGGGCCACTCAAATGCAATGGTTAGAGTGAGTGATATTCTTCTCCTCTTTCAGGTTCCCTGAACTAAGTCAGCTCATCTGAAGTTCTCCCTACCTTAGCGAACGACAACCTTAAGGAGGTTGATATGTTTGCACGCAATGTTTCTTTTCATTTGAAATCGAATATGCTTTCCGATTACACACGAACATTCGAGAAGGACATTCTTCCGATACTTCGCAAGCAGAATGGCTTTAAGGATGAAATTACGTTCTCCGGTCCTGGTGGAGTTGATGTGACTGCCATCAGCCTGTGGGACAACAAAGCCAGCGCAGAAACTTACAACAC
>PNAR01000475.1 GCA_003169715.1 Acidobacteriaceae bacterium
GCCGGAATCACAAAGCCTCTGCACCCAATCCATGAATTCTGTGTACAGGACTCTGCCATTAACCACGTTTACTCCATTTCCCCACAGGGGGGTGGTGCCGAACTTGCACCGCTTCTGTCCGTGACTATCAAGGGTCGGCTCGAACATGCACCGCGCCGTTTTTGATATCAAGGGGATCCCCGCCATTGTCATTTCAGTCTGAAGGAGCAATTCCGCTGCCTAGCGATCGAGAAACCGTACTTCTTTTTCCATAATTCCTTCCGCTCCTGATTGTATCGTTCCGCTATCAGGTTGATTGAGCGTCGCTAGAACAGCGGGTACACGCGTATGAATCCATGTCAGTTCGCCAGGGACGCACGGGGAAATTACCGAACTTTCGTAGATGTCATGTTCCCCGCTCCGCAGAAACTCCACAATGATAAAGTGCAGTCCTGAAGGCAACTGAAAATCCGGCTTCGCCCCTTCAAAGTGGCCGAAGGCCCGGTCAATCCCAGAAATCACCGACTGGCGGAAATTTCGTTTCCTACCGTACGCGAAATAGAGAGAACTTCCGAAAGCACTATCAGGGTCAATCAGCTTCTGCACATCCTTCTCGATCTTTAAATAGGCGTCATAGTTGTAATTCAGTTCGACTGCAACGCCCTCCGGCGCACAACCGAAAACGCCCGAACGATTGCTCGGAAAGAAGCAGTCGAGATTGCCCTTTCTCCCTGACCCATAACAGGCGAGGGCAGGCTCTTCCATTCTTACCCGACGCCTAGGGGTCCCTAGTTCCAGATTGGTCACTTGAGCTAAACAGACCGTAAGATGATGATGTAGGTCCCGTTCGCGTCTATACCCTCCTTCCGATTCAGAGACTAGTTTTAAAATCGCTGGCCTGATTAAGACATTGATTAGTGACCGTTCCTCGACGCCATTCGTTGTGGTCCCCATCAGTCCTCCTTAAGAACGCCTATCATCGCTTTTAAGCCGACACACGGGACACGTCAAGAACAAAATGCACGCATCCCCCAGGCAGACCGCGATAGAGCCACAATACTCACGCGAGATCCCTTCCCCGCTGGTTGAAAGCGCGGGGCTTCGGATGACCACAATTTTAAGTTGGTGCTAGGGCAGCCAAGCGTGTTTCATCGCCTTGGCGAATATTTCAACGGGCAGCGTGTTTAGAACGTCGTCTTTCGTCAGCCAAGCCCGGCGGGCCTGCAACACGCCAAAACGAATCTTATCGAGATGAGAAGTGTGATGAGAGTCCGTATTGATCACAATTTTCACGCCGTGTTGTTTGGCCAGACGCAGATGCCGATCGCACAAATCGAGCCGGTCGGGATATGCATTCAGCTCCATCGCGACTTTGCGTCGAGCGGCCGCTCTTAAGATTTGATCCATATCAAATTGATAGGCGTCGCGCCGGAGTAGAAGGCGTCCCGTCGGGTGTCCGATAATTGAAGTGTTTGGATTTGCAATGGCCCTCAGCAGGCGGGCTGTCATTTCTTCCGGACTTTGCCCAAAGTGAGAATGCACGCTGGCGATAACTACATCCATTTGCTCAAGCACGGAATCCGAGAGATCGAGCGAGCCATCGCCGAGGATGTCCACTTCAATCCCACCGAAGATCTTGATTCCGTCGGTCTTTTCGTCCGCCGCGCGAATTCGCTTGATGTGCTCTTCGGCGCGTTTATCGTCGAGGCCATTTGCAAATGCCAGATTCTTGGAATGGTCCGTGATGGCCATATATTTGTAACCATATGCGACGGCAGCCTCGGCCATTTCTTCAATCGTGTTGCGGCCATCGGTCTCGACGGTGTGCATGTGCACATCGCCCTTTAGGTCTTCCTGTGTGATCAGTTCCGGCAGGGCGTGTTGCTCGGCGGCATCAATTTCTCCGCAGTTTTCACGCAGCGCCGGGGGAATGAAATCGAGCTTCAGTGCTGCGTAGATTTCCTCTTCAGTCTTTCCGGCCACCACTGTTTCGTCATCTAAACGAGCAAGGCTGTACTCACTGAGCGTATATCCCATCTTCAATGCGCGTTGCCGCAATGCGACGTTGTGCGCCTTGGAGCCGGTGAAATATTGCATTGCCGCTCCAAAAGAGTCCGGCGGAAGCAGGCGAATATCAACCTGCATCCCGCCGCGAAGCCGGAAACTGACTTTGTTCTCACCGCGAGCAATGATTTCCATCAAGCCCGGAAGTTTGATGACATGCTCAATCAGTTTCTCGCGTTCACTGTCATCGCAGCACGCCGGACCGGTTACCAGGATGTCCAGATCGCCCACAGTTTCGCGTCCGCGGCGAAGCGAGCCAGCAGGTGTAACTTTTTCGACTCCCCGATAATCCTGAAGATGCTCGACAATTCTACGGGCCTGATTCTCCGCGGCATCGAGAAGAAAGCGTCCGGCAATCCGCCGATAGTCTTCGATTGACTTGAGCAACTTCTGCTCGTGCTTTTCACCCATGCGGGGAAGCGTGCGAATTTTTCCTTCGCGCGCGAGTTTTTCCACGCCTTCGATATCGCAAACTTGATAGGCGCTCCAAATAAGCGCGATTGTCTTCGGTCCCAAGCCTTGAATCTTAAGCAATTCCAGCATCGAAGGCCTGTATTTGGTAAGCATTTCGGAGTGGAGCGAGAGACGCCCTTCCTTGAACATTTGCTTGAGGTTGATAAGCATTCCTTTGCCGATGCCGGGAATGGCAAGGATCCTTTTTTCGTCGCTTATCAGCTCGGAAATCTGTTGGGGAAAAGCTTCGATCGCCTCGGCCGCATTCCGGTAGGAGCGGATGCGAAAAGAATCCTGGCCATCAATTTCCAGCAGGTCTGCGGTTTCGTAGAGAATGCCCGCGATAGACTTGTTATCCACGAAGCAAGATTAAATAAGTTTAAGCTGTTTGTGTAGTGGAGGGACGGGCGTCCCCGCCCGTCGTGCCGAGCGAAGCTCGGCGGAATATGAACTGGCTGAACTAAACGAATGGGGCCGGAGCGGATGGGGAACCTCGAATGCCGAAGGCAAACTGTGGCGCACGAAAAATCACATCACGATCGAAACAATTACGAGGCCTTCGTAACTTCAGCAGCCTGAGGCCCTTTGGCTCCCTGCGTGATTATGAACTCCACCGCATCACCTTCTTGAAGACTTTTGTAGCCTTCGGAAGTGATCGCGCTGTAGTGTACGAAGACATCAGGGCCGTCTTCGCGTCCGATAAAACCGTAGCCTTTAGCGTTATTGAACCACTTCACCGTACCTTTCAG
>PNAR01000264.1 GCA_003169715.1 Acidobacteriaceae bacterium
GGCGCCCAATGGGGCGACGAGGGTAAGGGAAAAATTGTTGACGTCCTCTCAGAAAACTTTTCTGTCGTCGCGCGTTACGCTGGCGGACATAATGCCGGTCATACCGTCATCATCAATGGCAAGAAGTTCATTTTGCAGTTGGTGCCATGCGGGATATTGCGTGCCGGCTGCCGCAGCGTTATTGGCAACGGGGTCGTGCTTGATCCGTTGGCGTTACTGAAAGAAACAGGCGCCCTGCGCGAAAACGGCGTAAGAGTAGATGGCAGCCTTTTCGTCAGCAATCGCGCTCATGTGATCCTCCCATACCACCGCATGATTGAGTTGGCCTCCGAGAATGCTCCGGGCCGGGTAAAAATCGGCACAACCTCGCGAGGCATCGGCCCCGCCTACGAAGACAAGATGGGCCGCCGTGGCCTACGCGTCGCCGATCTATTGGACTTGAAACTTCTAAAAACCCACATTGAAAATGCCTGTCGTGAGAAAAACATGATCGCGCACGCGCTTTTCAATTCCGAACCGCTGGACCCCGATTCGATGTACGAGGAATACGCTGCCGCATCCGAAAAGATCGCACCGTTCGTCTGCGATACTGCCGCGCTGTTGAATCGCGCCATTGCCGATGGCGAATCGGTGATGTTTGAAGGTGCGCAGGGGACGATGCTCGACATTGACCTTGGTACGTATCCATTTGTTACTTCGTCCAGCGCAACCTCCGGCGGCGCTTCGACCGGGACCGGCGTTCCCCCTACATCCATCAACACGGTGATAGGCGTGACCAAGGCTTACTGTACTAGGGTCGGCGGAGGTCCTTTTCCCTCTGAGCTTCTGGATAAGACTGGCGACCTGCTACGGGTTCGAGGCAACGAGTACGGAGCGGTTACCGGCCGTCCCCGGCGGTGCGGCTGGCTGGACTTGCCACTATTGCGCTACGCTGGCATGATTAATGGCTTTTCCTGGCTCGTTGTAACGAAGCTCGATGTGCTTGATGAATTGGCGGAGATTCCGGTCTGCGTCGGTTACAAAATTAACGGGCGTGTTTCCGACGAGATCCCGGCGCATGCCAGCGGCTATGACAATATTGAATGTGTTTATAAAACTTTGCCCGGATGGCGGACTTCGACTGAGGGGATCACCGAATTGCAAAGCCTTCCAAAGGCTGCCCAGGAATACTTGAATTTTCTCGAAAAAGAGAGCGGGGCACGCATCGGCATGGTTTCCACCGGACCGGGCCGCGAGCAAACTATAGTTGTTCCTGAGTTTGCGGCAGAGCTAAAATCTTTAACCGACCGGAAAACCCAGAATCAGGGAAGGTGAAGGAATGGTTGTACTCGTAGTGACGTGGATGGCGAAAACAGGCCGTGAAGTCGAAGTCGCAGCCATACTGGCCCGGCTGACGGAGGAATCACGCAAGGAACCAGGCTGCGTGACCTATCAGGTGCATCGCCACAAGACGGACCCACGCCGCTTCTTTATCTACGAACAGTACAAAGATGACGCTGCCCTTGAAGCTCACCGCGGATCGCCGCATTTTCTTCAGTATGCAAAGAAGGACCTGCCCAAGTTCGCTGATCGCGTGGAAGGTCACCTCTACGAGCCGTTAGGGTAATTGATGTGGCGCGGGCACTCCTGCCCGCGGGGTGCCGCAAATGGCGTTCGAATGGGGCCAAGCTGAGATCGCGGAATAGCGGCTTACTTATATTGGACTTAATCGGTCCTTCTGAATTTCTCTAGAAGTTTCTTTGTCATGTAGAACTGAGAAACGCCAAAAACGATAAAGGGCACTCCGAGGACGACAAAAAACAAATTTAGACCGTGCTTTCCAAAGTTGTACACACCGAAGCAGACGAAGGCCACGCCCATTACCATTAGGAAGATTACTCGGTCATACCCAACAAGGCTTGCTGGATTTACCGGGCTTGCTGGCCCAGGTCGGCCTCGAGTGAGCATTTCATTAAAGCGTGCAACATCCGATTCACAACGGCTTTTGCAGGCACAAGATAGCCCGACCTCCGCAATGCAATCGGGGCACAATGCCCGCCCGCAGGATCTACACACTGCAATGGCGTCTGAACTTCGGTGGGTGAAGCATTTCATATTTTAATTTGACGTTTCTCATCTGGTTTCCTTGTCACGACCAGCGTGGATCTTTTTCGTGATTTTCTTCCTGCTCCACAGATTTGCAATCCATTTCCCAGTTTTCTTACATCACAGCCCGCTACAGAAACGATGCGAAACAAGCTCCGCTGGGTAGCTGTTCCCTCGCGCCTTACTGTGTTAATTCATACCCCGCAAAAAAGAAACTCAACTCAAATCTCGCCGTATCTTCCGCGTCTGAGCCATGGATCGCGTTATGCTCGATGCTTGCCGCCCATTTCTTGCGGATGGTTCCCTCTTCGGCATTCGCGGGATTCGTCGCTCCCATCAGCTCGCGCAGATCGGCAATCGCATTTTCTTTTTCTAGCGCCAGAACCACAATCGGCCCGCTGGACATAAACTCCGTCAGTGAATTGAAGAAAGTCCTGGCGGCATGCACGGCGTAAAACTGTTCCGCCTGATACTTGGAAATTTCCAGCATCTTCATGGCCAGAATGCGGAAGCCATTCTTCTCGAATTGTTCAATGATATCGCCGACCCCGTTCTTGGCGACAGCGTCAGGTTTCACGATGGTAAAAGTGCGTTGCAGAGTCTTCAT
>PNAR01000271.1 GCA_003169715.1 Acidobacteriaceae bacterium
CCCCACGCTCGATTTCGAGTCGACCTTTTTCCCCCGGCAGTCCGTCAAGGTGTCCAATTAGCGTCCATTTTTTCGTTTGTGAAGAAATTTTACATGTCTCTGGCGCACTCGAACTCAAATTACTGTTCTTCTTATCTACATGGCCGCATTGAAGACAAGCTCCAAGATGCCCCTGAAAGCCGTCAAGCTGGACGCCTCGAAGCGGGTCATTCCGAAAGCGGCTTTAACCAAACCAAGGTGGTGGCGTGTGACCCTCGGAAAGAAAATGACGGGGACCGGGAAAATTCGGCGGTTTTTCGCGACCGAAAGAGAAGCCAATGAATTCATAGCCGCCGCAGTTGCAGCGGCGAGACAACGAGGCCATTTCGCGTTCAACATTCCGCAAAAACTAGCGGTCGAAGCACTGGAGTTAACGCGAGAACTTGAGGCGCATGGAGTCAGCTTGACGCAAGCGGTCAAGCTTTACCTCAATTATCGTGCGCAACTCGTTGGGCGATCCTACAGCGACTTAATCCCGGAATATCTGCGTACGAAAGCGAAGCCGGAATATCGTCGAGCGCAGGAGATTTCCTTGCGGCTATTCGAAAAGGAATTCGGGCGAAAATCTCTCAATGGGATTGAGCCACACTCGATTGAGAAATGGTTGGACGGGAAGAAGTGGCAACCGCTTAACCGACGCAATTATGTCAGAGATTTGGCCATGTTTTTTAATTGGGCCAAGCTCCATGGTCACGTGACTGACAATCCTTGTGACAAGGTTAAACGTCCCAAGGTGCCACGGTTAGTTCCCGCGATTTACACGGTTGATGAGGTTAACCGGCTCCTGAACACGGCCCGGGAACATACTGAACTGGGATTACTTGACATGTACGCAATCGCTTTTTTTGCTGGAGTGAGAATTGGGGAGATTCTGCGGATGAGGGCAGAGATGATTGACTGGGAAGAAGGCGAAATCCGTCTTCTCCCAAGTGTCACGAAGAGCGGGAGCCCTCGAAACATCGAAATTTTTGATGCACTGCGCGCATGGATTGGCGAGGAAAGCTCTGAAAAGGGCCCATTGGTTTCGCCCGTTAACCTCCGCCTTCGCAGGCAGCAATTGCACTTGCTTGCGGCAGTTCCGATGAAGCGAAATGCATTGCGCCACTCATTCGCGAGCTACCATTCCGCCAAGTACCGCGATCCGGGCGGACTCCAGCTTCTCCTCGGTCAGGAAACGACAAACGTGCTTTTCAGTCATTACCTGGCTGCGACTCGTAAGATGGACGCACTGGCATTTTTCGAATCCCGACCCGGGTCGAAACCACGTTTGAAACCGGCCAATTTGACCGGGTTCCAGAGCCAACCTGACCTCGCGGTGAGTAACGAAATCCGCGATGCTGCCTAAATCCGGTCAAAAAAAGTGTTCTAATTAAAGTGTGGGACTTGATCCGTGCACTTTCACTGTAGCCCTAGAGCCGCTCGCCATCACGAAGCGAGACGCCTTCCGTTCCGTCCCATCGCCGAAAACCGTGCAACGTTGGCTCTTCCACGAATGGGTGATTGTTGTTCGACGGGGCGGCCGAGGTCGCACGACGCTGATTGACTACCAGAGTTTCAAAGCAGCGTACCAACGTTTGTTGAATGGGGAAGAGCCGCCGCTATTACCCTCCGAGGAACGCCCGAAGTGCGTCCCGAAAGCGCGCGGCGTATCGCTGTATTATATTGCCAGTTCGACCGACTCAGTGAAGCTGGCCGTCAGCGCATCAAGACACTAACGGCGAAACTCGTTCACGGATTCCGAATCGCTCGGCAGAACGGGCGGCAGGTGGATCGTGCGCTCTGTCGCGCGATGGCAATGCAGCATAAGCATCTTGCTTGCGTTCCTGCCTCAGTGTTCGCAAAAGGCTGGCCTCCTGTGCGCCGAAGCGTCGGCGGGAGGAGAGAGGCTCGCTCTACCCTACTGCAACTGATACGCTTCGACCAATGCCACGCCCTCCGAATTTTGATAGCCTCGCACTATAGCGGTGTATGCGGCATTGTTTGCCGGCAGCGTCACCACGATGGCCGATTCCAAGTCGTTGGTCGGCGGAATGCCGGTCGCAATGATCGCCGCCTCCTGGTCGCTACGCCAGTCGTCATTGAAAGCGATCAGCGTGCCATTAGCGTCGCGTAACTCGAGCGTCGGGTCCTGCATGGCATTCGCCACAAAACCGGACAAGCTCGGTCCGAGCGCACGGAGAAACACCCCCGCTGAATTGCTTCCTACGATGATTGTGCCTGCAATCATCACATTATCACCTGTACTAACAAAACCGCGCGTGGAAATGTTCGCCAGCTTCGAATCAACTGTTCGATCCAGATCGTACGCTTCCACTACTCCAATGCCGGTCCCGTTGTTGAATCCCGCAACGATCGCGGTGTAGCCGGAGTTGTTTGCCGGCAGTGTCACCACCATGGCCGATTCCAAATCGTTGGTTGGCGGAATACCGGTCGCAATGATCTCAGCCTCCTGATTGGAGCGCCAGTCGTCGTTAAAGGCGATGAGGGTGCCATTGCCGTCGTACAGACTTAACGTTGGATCTGGCAGCGTCCCACCGAAAGGCAGCGATGGCCCGATGGCACGCACGATGACCCTCTTTGGTTGGGTGCCCGTGACAATGAATCCGCCGATGAGCACGTTATCGCCCGTCTCCACCCGGAGACGAGTCGAGATATTTCCCAGAGCCGTAGACCCCGGGGGCGGGGTCGGCGTCGGAGTCGGAGTCGCATTTGACGTACCCAAGTTATAGCCGATGACGTCGAGATTAATGCCTTCCGGCGACGTAGCCGTGACATCATCAACCTGGCCCGCACAACTGAAGGCATTCTGCACATAAGGATTCACCTGATTTGGACAGGGGCCGCCGTCCCAATCCCCGAAATCGCCACCGGGATCCTGATTAAAGGGCACGATATTGGTATTCCCGCTGTTGATCGAGAAATAGCGCGTGCCCGAGGAGGTGAAGTTTCTCACGCCCGGCGAGGACCAGCTGAATAGGTCCTGCGGACCAAGGTTGGCACCCCGATTGATGCCAGATCCAAGACCAAGGACTTCATCCATTTCGTGCTCGACCGAACGCTGAAGGTCATATCTGTCCGCACTGGGGGGACGGGTGAATTGAAAGGGCTGGTTCGGATTGATAGTGATGGTTGCATCGTACGGGCCACTCCCGTTAAGAAAGGTCGTCCCCGGCGTGTCAAGTCCGATCGCCCGGCCGTTCGCGGCGCGAATAACGAGATTGGTGGACAGGGGGGTACCTGGCAGGGTGGCATTGGCAGCGTTGTCGTTTGCGGTCGTCGCATCGGCGATCAACGCATTGACATAAACGTTCCATGGTTCGTTATAAGTCGAAGTGCAGCTTACTGCTAGAGCGCCCGGGGGTATGTTTTGGCAAGGATCGGCGACAGTTGTGTAGCGGTAAAGGATCGGTACCGTGATGGGATCACTGAATAACGACTCGAGGATCGAGATCGCCTGATTGATCACCGCTTGGATGGCTGCGGCGTTCGGGTCGTTGAGGATCGAACTTTCGAACGTGGGGTTAATAACCAGCCCAGGAGCAGTTATCGTCGTTGCACTCATTATGTCTGAATTGCTCATTGCGCCGGTCGCACTGTAAGCCCGCACTCGGTAGTAGTAGGTGGTGCCCCTGCTCAAGCCCGTCACAACCCGGCCCATCACGTTGCCCACGTCCAGATCCTGATAGTCGCTCACATAACTGCTAAATGAGCTGCTGGTCGAGACGTCCAAGCGGTAGCCTAAAGCTCCGGCGACTCTATTCCACTTAGCCATCACGGTGCCGCGTGTGGCAGGGGCGGCCAACACCATTCGGTCGGCGCCATCCTGCGGCTCAATAGGATGTTCTGCGATTGCCGGCAGACTCGACCCAGCCCATGTTACATGCCCAGCGTTACCCGGATTCGATGAACCGGGACCCTCGTTCTTGCCGAACCCGACAAGCGCAAGAAAAACGCCGGTCAGGCAAAAGAACAGTCCGATTAGAACCCGTCGATTAAAGAATCCTGATTGAGAAACGAGTCTTTTTTTCATGGAGTTTCCTCAGGCTGTTGCAATGCCTACAACGCTATGGCTGCTCTGGCGGCTGGAGTGCGGGTTTCGACATCTTCGCATGAATTCCTTGCCTAGAGGCCAAACAGCGTGAATGACGGCGATCGCCAGAAAGGATGCGACACAGCGGATTTTCATGGAAGACGGTCGCCATCACATCCTGTTAATTTTCGATAGGCAAGAAAAAATCCGCGGATTGCGCATTTTATTTTCAACCCGCCGCCGAAAAGCGATTTGCCGAGCGATTAGTTGCGCGAATGCCACAGATTGGAAGAACAGAGAGCGGCCAGCCGCAGGACCAGTTGCATTTACCGGGGAAAGCTTTACCGCGTGCCGCGGTCAGTCTTTCTCGAAGCGCAGGGCATCCACTTTCGAAGGCCCTTTCAAAACACGCGCGCGTCCTCTTTCGATTCTGTATCGCACCTCTAGAGCTTCGTGCCGATTGACACGATAACGGATGGCGACTTCCGTGGAGTCTGATGGCTGCGACTCGTAAGATGGACGCACTGGCATTTTTCGAATCCCGACCCGGGTCGAAACCACGTTTGAAACCGGCCAATTTGACCGGGTTCCAGAGCCAACCTGACCTCGCGGTGAGTAACGAAATCCGCGATGCTGCCTAAATCCGGTCAAAAAAAG
>PNAR01000210.1:0-947 GCA_003169715.1 Acidobacteriaceae bacterium
CGGCTGGAGGGAATCTTTTCCCGCAGGCATATTCTGGGTTTCCTCCAGAACCATGCTGAATTGTACAGGCGGTGAGAGTCGCTATGGTTTCGTCTCTTTACCCAAAAGGCCAATCGAAGGCCCTGATGCGGAAATGTTGTTAGGTCCACGGAGATTCTTCTGCCGCTAAAACGAGCGCCACGGGTCTCAAATACCGCGTGTACGGGTGAACAGGGCCAAGTAACCGGCATCATCGGCCTGAGTACAAACGATCTATTGCCAAATATGGAGTAAACAACAAAAACTAGATCTCATAAGAGGAGGTGTTAGATGGCTTCCAATGGCACTGGTCAATTACATGAGGCTTTCGGCCGACCGGGGATGCCACCCAGGTGGACGTCAAGCTCGAAGGAAGGCGTAGGAACCGCTTATTCAACCTCAAGCCGGGTATGGTTCACCATTTCACATGGGATTCTCAACGAAATCTACTTTCCCACAATCGATCATCCGCAAACGAGGGACATGCAGTTCCTGATCACGGATGGTGAGAGCTTCTTTCACGAAGAACGGCGTGACCTGGACAGCGAGATTGAATGCATCGAGGCCGATGCGCTTGGGTATCGAGTCATATCGTCTGACCGCGATCACCGGTATCGGCTTGTGAAAGAAGTTATCTCCGACCCACATCAATCGTGTGTGCTTATCAATACCCGGCTCGAAGGCGACCCCGAATTCCTGAAGAAACTTCGAATCTATGCGCTGCTTGCGCCTCACCTGCAAGTCAGGGGCTATGGAAATTCAGCTCGCCGCTTCAAGACCGCTGGTCGAAATGTTTTGATTGCGTGGAAGGGCAGAAAATTTCTAGCGATGGGGGCGAATGTCGGGTTCAATAAGACTTCATGTGGTTACGTCGGACATAGCGATGGGTGGCAGGACCTTCACAAAGACTTCCAACTGGACTGGGAATT
>PNAR01000210.1:1008-2758 GCA_003169715.1 Acidobacteriaceae bacterium
GCGGAACATCGCGAGAGATTTGTTGACCAGTGGCATCGGGCCTGTAGTCGCATGAAGAAATTGGATGCGGTCTCCAGCGACAAAGGAACCTTATACCGGACCAGCCGAAACTTGCTGTTGGCGCATGAGGATAAGACATTTGCCGGTGCGCTGATTGCATCGGCAAGTATTCCGTGGGGAAACGCCAAGGGCGATGAAGATGTGGGTGGCTATCACCTGGTTTGGACTCGCGACATGGTGAGCAGCGCATTGGCCCTACTTGCCTGTGATGACACGGCCACTCCATTGCGCGCCCTTGTTTATCTCGCTTGCAGCCAGCAAGCCGACGGTGGATTTGCGCAGAACTTCTGGATTGATGGCACCCCGCATTGGCGAGGTATTCAGCTCGATGAAGTCGCCTTTCCAATTCTTCTGGCTTGGCACCTGTGGAAGAAAGATGCGCTTAGAGATTTCGATCCTTACCCGATGGTCCGTTCTGCGGCGGCTTACCTTGTCCGGCACGGGCCAGTCACACAACAAGAGAGATGGGAAGAAGACAGCGGATATTCACCGTCCACGTTGGCGGTCAGCATTGCCGCCCTGATCTGTGCCGCAGATTTTGCAGGGGCGAGGGGCAAGCAGGGCGACGCAAGCTTCTTGCAGGATTATGCGGATTTTCTTGAATCACACGTCGAAAGCTGGACTGTTACTACCGATGGGTCCCTCGTTCCCGGGATTAAACGTCACTATATTCGCATTCATCCTGCTGCGATCGGCGATGCTTCGCCAGATGAGGATCCCAATCATGGACTCCTCACTATTCACAATCGTCCTCCTGGTCAGCTTTGGCAGTTCCCGGCGAAAGACATCACGGATGGCGGTTTCCTCGAGTTGGTGCGGTACGGTGTTCGCAAGCCGGGCGACCCACTCGTGGAAGACTCGTTGCGAGTTGTTGATGCTGTCTTGAAGGTGAATACTCCGTTTGGCCCCTGCTGGCACCGCTACAACCACGATGGCTACGGGACGCACGCGGATGGCGGAGCGTTTGAAGGATGGGGTCAAGGCCGGGCTTGGCCGCTACTGACTGGCGAGCGCGCGCATTACGAGTTCGCCGCGGGACGTGATGTTCGCAAACTGATTCGCACCATGGAACAGTTTGCATTCACAGGCAGGATGTTGCCAGAGCAGGTCTGGGATAGTCCCGACGACGTGAAGTCGGCTGGCATGTATTTTGGAAAGCCGGCAGGATCAGCCATGCCGTTGATGTGGGCCCACGCTGAATACCTGAAGCTGTTGCGTTCGGTTGCAGATGGCCACGTGTTCGATCTGATCCCGGTGGTGGCGGAGCGATACCTGAAAAAGCGCGGACGAAAGAACTTAGAAGTTTGGAAGCCTGCTCGCCGAGTCAGAGAAGTAACCGCTGGACAGATACTACGAATCCAATCGCCAGAGTCATTCCGGCTGCATTGGACCAACGACGGTTGGGTTTCGGCGAGCGATACACCGTCAACTTCAACTGGAATGGGGATTGAATTCGCCGATATCGCGATCCACGGCAATCAAAGTGCCCCCGTGCAATTCACGTTCTTCTGGACTGGCAGCAATCGCTGGGAAGGACACAACTATGATGTGTGCATCAAGCAGAAACACACTCGTGCAGTCGCCGCCTGAATGTGATTCAGGCAGCTTGAACTTAGTTTTTCGCAAGTGAACGGAGAACGAACATGCAACTTGGAATGATTGGACTGGGAAGAATGGGCGCCAATATGGT
>PNAR01000511.1 GCA_003169715.1 Acidobacteriaceae bacterium
CTTCAGACCGCCTCCTCGCTGCTTGGCTGAAACCATATATTTCACGAGAAGACCGATACCGCTGGAATCAATATGTGGCACGTCCGCCAGGATGACGACTATTTTGCTTTCGCCTGCGGCCAAGACCTCATCGCAGGCGGTACGCAATCCGTCCACGGGCTCACCCAGCCGGAGCGGACCACGTAGCTGGATCACGCTTACGTCATTGCGCCTTCGGACGTTTATGTCCATCTGGTCTCCTTGCCTGAATACTTTCAATTACACTACTACAATTATTGTGGCAATGTGGAACCGCCTGAGAGTAGCGGCGTGGAATTTGCCCTTCGACGAACATTCTTCATGCTTCGGGCGAGACAGAAAGTTTGAGAACAAACAAATGATCTTGATTCGACGGAAGGACCGGCGTCCGGGCGAGCACGTTCAGGGCTTTCAGCAGACGATCTCGCGACCAACCCTAGCAACTCGGTTGCTGGTTGCTTTGTGTATGTTGGCTGGACTTGCTTTTGCCGAACCCGGTCCCACTAACCTTATTGCCAATGTTGAGGGAAGAACTACAACCAGCCTGGACGGCACGTGGAACACAATCGTGGATCCGTATGAAGGCGGGGTCGGCGCCCGCTTTTACCAGAATGCGAAACCGCGCAGTAAGAACGATCTGGTGGAATACGATTTTGATGCATCGCAGAAATTAGCTGTGCCGGGCGATTGGAACTCGCAGCGAGAGTCGCTGTTCTTATACGAGGGCACGGTTTGGTATCAGCGGTATTTTCCGTACTCAAAGGGTCCTCGCAGCCGCTTGTTTCTCTACTTTGGCGCGGCAAATTACATAGCACGCGTCTGGGTGAATGGCGAGAAAGTAGGGGAGCATGTTGGGGGTTTCACGCCGTTCAATTTCGAGGTCACAAGCAACGTCGTCGAAGGCGAGAACAGCGTTGTGGTTGAGGTGAACGATGTCCGGCAGGCCGACGGCATTCCCGCTCTGAATACGGATTGGTGGAATTATGGCGGGCTTACAAGAAGTGTTGACCTTATCGAAGTGCCTGAAAGTTTTATTCAGGATTATTTTGTGCAGTTGGCAAAGAACTCGCAGGAAACAATTGGCGGGTGGGTGCGGCTTAACGGGGCGTCGCAGGGCAACAAAATCACCATCGAAATTCCTGAGCTGCATCTTAAGGAAGCAGCCACCGCCGATGCGAATGGCCTGGGCAAGTTTAGCTTCCCTGCAAAACCGCAACTATGGTCACCGGAGAATCCCAAAGTTTACGAAGTGGTCATCTCCGCCGCTGGAGATACTGTAAAGGATGAAATCGGGTTCCGCAGTATCGAGACGCGAGGAACACAGATTCTACTCAACGGAAAACCCATATTTCTTCGCGGGATTTCCATGCATGAGGAAGCGGCATTTCGAGGCGGACGCGCGTTTTCCGAAGAAGATGACAAGGTGCTGCTGGGATGGGCACGTGAACTGGGATGTAATTTCGTTCGTTTCGCGCACTACCCTTACAACGAAGCCATGACGCGACTGGCCGACCGCATGGGACTGCTAGTGTGGTCCGAGATTTCGGTGTATTGGAGCATTGCGTGGGAAAATCCGGACACGCTGGAAAACGCAAAAGAACAGCTACGCGATGAGATTGACCGAGATCACAATCGCGCATCGGTTATTTTGTGGTCGCTATCCAATGAGACTCCGCCATCCGAAACCGGACGCACGGAATTTATAAAGTCGCTCGCACAGTATGCCCGCCAACTCGATCCTACGCGGCTGCTAACGTCTGCGTTGAACCATACGGATAAGACAGGTGCGGACACCAGAACGTTGAATGACCCTTTGGGAGAATATCTGGATGTTTTAGGGCTGAACGAATACGTGGGCTGGTACGAGGGAAAAGTCGAGGATACGGATCGGATTCAATGGCAAAGCTCCTATCAAAAGCCGCTAATTCTCAGCGAATTCGGGGCGGGTGCGGTTGCCGGAAAGCACGGTGACTCCGATACGCGCTTTACGGAAGAGTATCAGGCGAACCTGTTCGACCATCAGATCAACATGCTCAAGAAGATTCCGTTTTTGGCGGGAATGTCTCCCTGGGTCTTAATGGATTTCCACTCCCCACGGCGCATGCTGCCCGGCATTCAGGACTTCTACAACCGAAAGGGCTTGATTTCGAATCGCGGCCAGAAGAAAAAAGCTTTCTACGTGCTGCAAAAGTTCTATCAACAGAAAGAGATTGAAAAATAGCAGCTTGTTTGAGATCGAAGTCGGTGCGAGGAATTGGTTACCGCTTTGACACTCCCAGAGTTGACGTGGCCGGCTGAGAAGCGGCTCAGGCGCAGCGGGTGGGTTGTGAATCGGACGCTTCTATTGCGTCAGCCTGCCTGTTTAATGATCCTTCAGTCGTAATTCGGGTGGCTTTCGATATTTCGTTCGCAATGTTCAGCGCGGAATTCGCACGATTTGGTTCGTCCGCTGCGATGACTGAGCTCGCCGCGAGCGTGAAAAGCAACGCATCTTCCTGCCTGTCGAAATAAAGAACAACTTGACTAGCCGCCATAGTGAAGACCTCCCGCCTGGCGATGGTGATCGAAACTCTTCCCTGCATGATAAGGCCTTCGCAATAAGAACTGAGGGTACTCTCTTGGTGCGGCTCAACTCAGAAGTACTCTTTAAAGGGTGCCATAAGAGGGCCTAAATTCCGGTGGGTAAGCTCAGAGAACGCCCGAAGATGCGTTCTGGGCTAACGATTTTGCTGAATCCTAACGGACAAATCTCTTTCGCACCAACCCGCCCAACATAAGTAAGCCGGTACCGAACAGAGCAAGAGTCGAGGGCTCTGGGGTCTCAGAAACGACTGGTGGTGGAATTCGCAAACTGAATTGGTGCGGAGCAAAGCCAGACGTTTGAACCAAGCCGGGTGCACCATGACTTTCATGATCGCCATAGCTTTCGCCGTGGCCGTTTAGCGAAGAATTGAAGAGTCCCCCAACGTTGGCTTTAAAAGATTGAGATACCCCGATTGTCCCGCCCACGATAGGAGTAGCGCCGGCGGGCATAGCCAGCGCCAGCATTAGAAATAAGCCAAAAGCCAGCGAGGTCAGGAAACGAGACATATTTTTTCGTCCATATCTGAATCGGCTCTGCCAAGGATGTGTCCCCTTGGGGAATGCACCAATTCAGTATCAGAACTGCAGGTTAAAGGCCACTTGCGATGTATTGCAAGGATTGGGCTTACCTCTACCACGGGGACAGTTTTGTGAAACCGTCTTCCCTCTTGAGCTAAGAATTGTTCTTGCGGTCATCGCTGTAGGGAGGAACGTGAGTGGGTCATATTCCAGTCAAGACCGAAACTTCTGCGGCGAAATGCTACATTGAGAGTTCATGGCGGCCCCTGGTTCCCGTTTTGTGAAGGCTTGCAGATCTGAGGCGGTTGATCGCACTCCCGTCTGGTTTATGCGACAGGCTGGCCGCTACATGGCCGAATATCGGGCCCTCCGGAAGCAATATTCTTTAATAGAAATCTGTAAGAAGCCCGGACTGGCTGCTGGGGTCACCATCACCGCGGCTGAAGCATTGGGCGTGGATGCGGCAATTATTTTTGCGGACCTGCTGCTTCCTCTTGAGGTCATGGGCCTGCCGTTCCACTTCTCCGTAGGGGAAGGGCCCGTAATTGAGAAGCCGTTACGCAGCAAACGCGATATAGGCCGCCTTCAAACAAATCGAGCAGCCGATCTGGGATATGTTTCCGAAGCCATCGCTCTCGTGTGTAAACACTTTGGAACTTCACTGCCAGTGATTGGTTTTTGCGGAGCGCCTTTCACCCTTGCCAGCTACATGATCGAAGGTGGTGGCTCCCGCAGCTATCTCAATACCAAGAAGATGATGTACTCCAGTTCCGCATGGGACGAACTTATGCAAAAACTGGTGAAGGTTGTTTCCGAATATGCGACCCACCAGGTGCGGGCGGGAGCGGACGCAATTCAGGTCTTCGATAGTTGGGTTGGCTGCTTAAGCGTCGAGGATTACCGTGACTACGTGCTGCCCCGCACCTCTGAACTGGTTCATAAATTGCAGAGCAACGGTGTCCCTATCATTTATTTTGGAACTGACAGCACGGCTTTATTGCCATGGATGAAGAAAACGGGGGCCGATGTCATTGGACTTGATTGGCGGGTTCCGCTCGATGAGGGATGGCGCAGTTTGGATTTTAAAGGCGCAGTGCAGGGCAATCTTGATCCAATTTTGTTGTTTGCCGACTGGAAGTTGCTGAAGTCGCGGGCGACTGGGATTTTGAAGCGGGCGGGCGGACGGCCGGGACATATTTTCAATCTTGGTCACGGCATCCTTCCAGAGACTCCTGTCGAGAACGTGAAGGCACT
>PNAR01000348.1 GCA_003169715.1 Acidobacteriaceae bacterium
TACCGCCTGAAAGACTGGGGAATCTCCCGCCAGCGATACTGGGGCACGCCAATTCCCATTATCTACTGTGAGAAATGCGGAGCAGTTCCGGTGTCGGAGAACCAGCTACCGGTTGTCTTACCCGACAACATTGACATCACGTTGCAAGGCGGGTCACCGCTGGGACGCGTGCCGGAATTTGTGAACGTGAAGTGTCCCAAGTGCGATGGCGCGGCGCGCCGCGAGACCGACACCATGGACACGTTTGTCGATTCGTCCTGGTATTTCTATCGCTACACGGACGCGCACAACGACCGCGAGCCATTCGATTCCAAAACGGTCGCGTACTGGTTTCCCATCGATCAATACATCGGAGGAGTGGAGCACGCCATTCTCCATCTCATATACTCGCGCTTCTGGACTAAGTTCATGCGCGACATGGGATTGGTGAAAAATGACGAGCCGATTGAGCGGTTGTTCACTCAAGGCATGATCATCAAGGGCGGAGCCAAAATGTCCAAGAGCCTGGGCAACGTGGTTTCGCCGGATGAAATGATTGCGCGATACGGCGCCGACAGCACTCGCATGTACACGCTCTTCGCCACGTCTCCCGACCGCGAACTTGACTGGCAGGATGAGGGAGTCGAGGGCGTACAACGCTTTCTTGGACGCGTCTACCGTTTTATCGCAAGAAACGCCTCTGCAGACACGCAGCTTGCTGCGTCTCGGTCAGCACAGCGAGAGACATTGCCAGCAACGTCTCTACAGCCGGAGGCTCGAAAAATTCAGCGCAAGCTTCATCAGACCATCAAACGCGTGAGCGATGATTTCCAGGGCCGCTGGCATTTCAATACTTCGATCGCAGCAATAATGGAGCTGGTGAACGAGCTCTATGCGGTCGAAGAACGTGTGGCGCGGACGCCTTCGTCCGCGAAAGGTTCGCGTGCAGCGAAACGCCGCCTGGATCATGCGGATGAGAAAAACTCCCAATGGATCGTTCACCTGGGAATGAGCGGCAGGCTTCTGCTTTGCGAGCCGGGTACGAAGATCGCGAAGCATACTCACGCCGTTCTGACTTTGAGATCGGGCCGCGAACTACGCTTCGTTGATCCACGGCGCTTTGGACGCTTGAGCGTTGCGCACAGCTTCGAGGCGTCAGGCGCTGAACCGCTGGAGGTCGAGTTGGAAGAGTTCGTCAGCGTGTTTCGAGGCCGCAAAACTCCGATAAAGAGTGCGTTGCTGAATCAATCGTTATTGAGCGGCGTCGGAAATATTTACGCGGATGAGTCCTTATTTCGAGCGGGCGTGCGTCCGCGGCGGCGCGCCTCGTCTCTCACCAAAGCAGAGTTGCACAAGCTATTTCTCTCGCTTAAAGAAGTCTTGAATGAAGCTATCGCCGCCGGTGGTTCTTCGGTTTCTGATTATGTGGATGCCAACGGAGAGGCAGGTTTTTTTCAACTTCAGCATAGGGTTTATGGACGAGAGGCAGAACCGTGTCTGATCTGCGAGGCCCCGATCAAGCGAATCGTAATTGGAGGTCGCAGCAGTCATTATTGTATGGCGTGCCAAAAATAACCTGTGCCATGGAGCGACGGGCGTCCTCGCCCGTCATCAAGTATCATGCCGCAGCGCGGACGGGCGGGGACGCCCGTCTCTCCATTGATAAGAGTGATAATCTAAGAATCCTCATGTCCAACTTTTCCATCGGAGTAGATCTTGGCGGGACTAACCTGCGCATTGCCGCGGTTGACGAGAATGGGACTCTGCTCGAAAAGGTGACCCTTGGTACTGGAGTTTCCCGGGGCCGCGCGCGCGTTATTCAGGATATGTGCGACGCCATCCACCGTTTAGCCAAGCAGTACGAGAAAAAGTTTTCCCTGTTGGGAGTTGGCATTGGGATTCCCGGAATCATTGACCTTCAGACTGGAGTGATGCGCGAATCGCCGAATTTGCCGGGATGGGAGGGCGCATCGGTTAAAGACGAAATTGAAAAATGCCTTCAGTCCCGGCCAATCGTGGACAACGACGCGAACGTGGCAGCCTTGGGCGAGAAATGGCTGGGAGCGGGAAAACAAGTTGATCACCTGGCGATTTTGACTCTGGGTACTGGCGTGGGAGGCGGCCTTGTGCTCAATGGACGAATTTGGGCGGGCATGAGCGGCATGGCAGGCGAGGCCGGTCACACTACGGTGGAACCAGACGGCGTGAAATGTGGCTGCGGAAATCGCGGCTGTCTGGAGCAATACGCTTCCGCCACGGCGATAGTGCGAATGGCAAAGGAAGCTGTCGCGGCGGGCGCGCCAGGGCTTCGGGTTGCGGCCGGTTCCGATGCAGAATTCAGCGCCCGGGCAATTTACAATCTCGCGATCCAGGGCGATGAAGACGCGAAAAAGATATTTCATCAGGTGGGCCGCTGCATTGGAATCGTTCTATCTAATTTAGTGAACATCCTGAATCTTCCCATGTATGTCATCGGTGGAGGGGTGTGCAG
This sequence comes from Acidobacteriaceae bacterium, assembly GCA_003169715.1. Taxonomy (GTDB): domain Bacteria; phylum Acidobacteriota; class Terriglobia; order Terriglobales; family Acidobacteriaceae; genus PALSA-188. Next base: position 2,471 of record PNAR01000348.1, read on the forward strand.
CGCCTGGGAGGCATTTGCGCCGGCAATGTTCGAGGAGTTGCGGCTGCGTTCGATGGTTTACGCAGCGACGGCTCCGGATTCATCGAGCGAGTCATTGTCAAGCGAATCAATGGGAGCTTCTGCAAAGATCGAGTCCACCGGTCCTACCAGAACAATTATCACGCGAGCGCTTCTGGGTAGCGATGCGGGATTGTATGGAGCGGCGAGGCTTCCGATGATTATGGGATCGTGATTACCTGGCTGCGGACTTCAATCGCGATACTTCTTGCGGAGTCAAGCGGCGAAATTTGCCGGGATGGACGTCCAGTTCGAGCGGTCCGTAACGGACTCGCTTAATTTTTTCCACGTGGTGTCCTATCTCCTCGAACATGCGCCGAATCTGGCGATTCCGGCCTTCCACCAATGTGACCTCGTACCACGGATTGTCCGCTTCCCGAATGAGCCGAACTTTCGCCGGAGATGTGTTTACTCTTCGGCCATTATCGGATGCAATGGACAGCCCCGCACGCAAGCGGTCCAGTCCCGCCGTAGAGGGCGTCTTAGCCACTTTTACCATGTACGTCTTCGGAACATGCGAAGCGGCCTTCATTAGGAAATTGGCGAAGTCGCCGTCATTCGTGAGCAGCAGCAAGCCTTCACTTGCGTAGTCAAGGCGCCCGACAGGATACACGCGCGCGCCCACGCCGTGAAGCAAATCCATCACGGTAGGCCGGCCTTGTGGATCGCGAAGTGTGGTGACATATCCTTTGGGCTTGTTCATCAGGAGATAGATGTGGCGTTCCGGACCTTGCAGCAGTTTCCCGTTCACCCGGATGTGGTCTTTTTCAGGATCAGCTTTGCTGCCAAGTTCGCTGACGATTTGGCCATTGACGGACACGAGTCCGCCAGCAATAAGTTGCTCGGCTTTGCGCCGCGAAGCGATTCCGGCCGCAGCGATTATTTTTTGAAGGCGTTCAGGCGGCATAAAGTGTTTTCTATATAGGGCGTTCAGAAATGGCTAGGCGGCCGGATCGTTCTTGCCGTTATTCTGCTCAGCATCTTGAGTCATATGTGGCTCGGCCAGTGCGCCAGAAGTGGGCTCGACGGCTTCATTGACGGTACTTTGCGGGCCGTTCAGAGGCAACATGTCGCTCTGAAACGACTCTGCCACCAGCTTTTCAAACTCCTCCATGCTGGGTAACTCGTTTACGTCCTTCAATCCAAAACGCAGCAAAAATTCCTTGGTGGTCTTGTAGAGGATGGGCCGTCCGATCACCTCTTTGCGCCCGGCGGTTGTGATTAACTTTCGGTCAAGAAGCGTGGCAATGACGCCGTTTGAATCCACACCGCGAATCTCGCTGATTTCTGGGACGGTGACTGGCTGCTTATATGCGATTACGGCGAGGGTCTCGAGCGCCGGAAGAGACAGGCGAATCGGCGGTTTCAAACTCTTGGCAAATGCCCGAACCAGATCGTGATGCTCGGGCTTGGTGGAAACGCGGTACCCACCAGCGACCTGGCGAACTTCGATGCCATGCTCTGCGCGCGCATACTCTGCCGTCAATTCTTCGAGGGCGGATCGCACTCGCGCTTTTATTTCTGCGTCGTCAGCAGCACCGTCGTTGGCAACTGATTGCCTGACCAAATGGACAATCTGGTCGAGCGGAATGGGGGTTTCCGCCGCGTAAATAATCGCTTCGAGTTTCGCTTTAAGGCTCATCGATTCCGTCGTTGGCCGTTGGTCCTTGGCCCTTGGCCGTTGGCTGGAAGCCGACGGCAGCGGGCCTTGAAGGCCAACGACCTACGACCAAGAACCAACGGCGGGTCTTCACTACCGCCAATCATCTCTTACTGCTGCCTGTTCTGACATCACCGCGTCGAATCCACTATGCTTTCGCAGCAGGATTTCGCCGAACATGTGATCCTGCCGTAATTGAATGGCTTGTAATCGCACTAATTCCAAAAGCGCCAAAAACATGCAGACCAGCGCCTGCCTCGATTCGACGTTTCGCAGCATTTGCTTCAGCCGAATCGGGCGGTCTTCAACGGTCAGCCGGCGCCGCAAATAATCAATCATTTGCGCCACCGTCACTGTTTCCTCGTCAACTTGGATGATGGGCCGGTTCCGCAAGCGATCAAGGACTTGCTGAAAGGTTTTCACCAGGTCAATGACATCGGCCGCCATCTCAGGCTCGGTGCCCTCGTCCTGCATAAACTCTTTGATCGCAGGATTTGACCACACAGCCTCTTCGATCTGCTGTTTTTGCATTAGCATCTGCGCGGCGGATTTGAATTTTTCGTGTTCGATCAGACGATTGACCAATTCACCACGCGGATCGTCATCCGCTTCGGAAGCAGCCGCTGGATCACGCGGCAGCAACATCTTTGACTTGATATGAATCAGTACCGCGGCCATATAAATAAAATCAGCCGCCACGTTGACATCCAATTCGCGCAATCGTTCAACATATGCGAGGTATTGCGCCGTGATTTTGGCGATGGGAATGTCGTAAATATCTATATCTTGTTTGCGGATAAGATCGAGCAGCAGGTCGAGCGGCCCTTCGTACACATCTGTAACTGCTACCGCGAACGGATAGTCATTTTCCTCCCTCCTAGTTGGTGGGGAGGCAGCGGGCACAGTCCTAGGACCGCGCAGTCCTTCCGCATTGACTTGTTCGCCTTCGACTTTTAGACCGTGAATCATTTTTTTGTAGGAACGTTCGGAGCGTATTCCAGAGACATCCCCATGGCTTGGCGTACCTCGTCCATTGTCGCAGAGGCGCCCTTCCTCGCTTGCGCCGAACCCGCCTCCAGAATATCCCAAGCCAGTCGCGGATTCTCCTCGTATTTTTTTCGGCGTTCCTGCATGGGAGTAAGAATTTTTACCAAAGCATCTGCCGCCCACCCTTTACACTCGATGCATCCAATTCCTGCCGAGCGACAACCGGCATCTACTTTGGCGATGGTATTCGGGTCGCTGAAAATCTTATGCAAGTCTCCAACAGGACAAATATCAGGATTGCCAGGATCCGTACGCCGCACACGGGCAGGATCAGTCACCATTGTTTTCAACTTCTGCCTGACCAATGGTTCCGGATCAGTGAGCAGGATTGTATTCCCGTACGATTTCGACATCTTGCGGCCATCAGTTCCGGGCAGCTTTGCGGCGGGCGTAAGCAGAGGCTGAGGTTCCGGGAAGACCGGACTATTCTTACCCGGATAGAACATATTGAAACGGCGCGTGATCTCCCGCGTCAACTCTACATGCGGCACCTGATCTTCACCCACGGGTACGAACTCTCCCTTGTGAATCAAAATGTCAGCGGACTGAAGCACCGGATAGCCAAGAAATCCGTAGGTATTGAGATCCTTTTCCGTAATATTTTCTTTTTGCTCTTTGTACGTGGGAACCCGTTCCAGCCATCCCAGGGGAGTAATCATCGAAAACAGAAGGTGGAGTTCCGCATGTTGCGGAACATGTGACTGTATAAACAAAGTACAGCGTTCTGGATCCAGACCAGCGGCGAGGAAATCCAGCAGCACCTCCAGCGAATTTTCTTTTATTCGCGAAGTGTCGGCATAATCGGTTGTGAGCGCGTGCCAATCGGCAACGAAGAAGAAACACTCGTATTGGTCCTGCATGCGAACCCAGTTGTCGAGAGCTCCCACAAAATTGCCTAAATGGAGCTTGCCCGTGGAGCGCATGCCGCTGACGACTCGTTTTCGTTGATTAGTGAGAGGTGGCATCAGATTCTCGATAGGATGAAATTGAAAACGCCAAGCACCGGGTAAATAAGTTTACCCAGCACGCCAGGAGCTAAGTAAATAAGAGCCATGAGCGCGAAAATTCCAATGGTGTCATAAATACGGAGCGCTCCGCTTGGTAGAAAATGGCGAAGTACATGGCTCCCATCCAACGGAGCTACCGGAATCAAATTAAACACTCCCAAAACAACATTGATCACCATCAATTCGTAAAGCAGCAAACAAATTGGAAGGAGCACAGACTTCGTTCCCGTATCAAGAATTCCCTGGGGAATGCCAAAGACGATTTGCTCTCCCAAGGGCGAGGCAAATTTCACGAGAGCCAGCACGACGAGGGCAATTGAAGCCAGCACAAAATTACTGACTGGCCCTGCGACCGACGTAAGGATGTCGTCCAATACCTTATTTTTGAAATTACGAGGATCTACGGGCGTAGGTTTCGCCCACCCCAGCACCGGGAAGCCTGCGAACAGGGCTATTGCAGGAAGAAGGATTGTTCCCACCGGATCAATGTGCTTAATCGGATTTAACGTGACTCGACCTAACATCCGCGCCGTAGGATCGCCGAGCCGGTTCGCCATCCATGCGTGAGCAGATTCGTGAACGCTGATCGCAAGTAAGAACACGATCAGCTGAAAAACGATGTCAACATGTTGCAGGGTCATGCCAGGTTGGTTTCGATACTAACACGCTGGCAGCGGCTTCCGTCGCGGTTCGTGGCGTCACGGCTTGGCGCCTCAGGCACTATTTCTTTTCGAATTCTTTGCGCATTTCCGCGGGAGCAATCGGTTTTACCTTGATTGGCTTGGCCGGAATTCCGGCGACTACGGTAAACGGCTCGACGCTCTTGGAGGCTACGCCCATGGAGCCGACCATTCCATGTTCCCCAATGTTGACCCCGCTCAAAACGGTAGCGTGATAGGTCACACGCGCCTTGGGGCCGATTTCGGTTCGGTGATTATCCACGATCATGCCATCCACGAGATCGTGCGAGTGCGTATAGACGTTCGCATAATCTGAAATGGAGCTTCCGGAATGAATAATCAGATCGCCGCGGTCATCAAGAAGTACGAACTTATGAATCGTACAATTATCTTCGACGACGAGGTTGTAGCCGAACGAAATCTCAACGCCATGAAAGATCTTTACGTTATTGCCGCAATGTTTGAAGATGTGGCGCGCCAACATCGCGCGCATTCGGAATCCGAGCCAGTGATTCAATCCCACCGGTGAGCGGTCATACATCATCCAAAACCAGATCAGAGGCTTGCGCTCGGCGTATTTCGCAGCGTCCACGTCACCGTAGTATTCGGGTTCCAGCGTGACATTCCGGGGATCGAAGCAGTCAATCAGCGCCTGGCTTCCGGGCGCATCACCAGATCCCGCGTGAGTGCCTCCGAGATAAATCTGGTGAAGTGCAACCCGGACGACGTCACTCCGATGATCGGGGTCGGTGTTGCTGAATTCACGGTCTAATTTTGCAATCCACTCTAAAAAGTTTTTCTCGGCCTCGGGGGTTGGGGTGAGTGGACGATATTCGTAACGGGGCATATAGGCCTTGCCTCTTCAATTAAGAGGATAAAACATAACATAGTCTCACTTCTGAACGACGCTGAGCTTTTGCGCCCCTACAACCGCGGTATCAATCTTCTGCGGAAGTGGAAAGTGAGAGTCCAGCCCTATGTCCGGGTACTTTGGCTGAAGAAATTTTTCGACGAATAGCTCGAGGACGAATCGCGGGATTTCGACTTCATCCAACGTCACGGATTGCACTTCGACGACGCCCCGTCCTCCCGTTCCTTTTGCATTTGCCACGACGACTATATCGTGAATACCCGAGAACAGAGACAATAACGGATTTGCTGAACGCTGTCCCGCTTTCAACTCATCGAAATCCACGCGGCAGGATGCCGTCACTACTCCTGGCTGCCCCTCGAATGTCACAGATTGAACTCCTGCAGGCAAATTCACTTCGCCAGCCGCAAAATATGCGTTTATTTCCCCATCGCTGAATTCGGTAGGTGTACGATCTGGATGCGCAAGGCCCGCATTCTTTTCTATATGCTGCAACTTCGATTGGACACGCACCACCGCTGCGTTCCGGGACGAACCGGCCATTATGCCATCTGGCATTGCCATGAAGAGAGCGAATGTTGCAACGACTAGGAGCGCTCCGGCCAACCTCATGGTTTTAGGGCCGCTTCCGTCTCGGGAACGGAGCTGATGGAAATAACGGGGGTGCTCACAGTTCCGGTGATGTTGAACCCGCGGCTTCCGTTCCGCATGAGCTTCAAGTTTAGCGCACGGCCTAAAGAAGCAGTTCCGGTTACAAGATAAGTGCCGCTATTGGTTTCGAGTTTCGCTTGTCCGAAGTCGAGCTCTTTGTGGCGAAGAACCAAATCGCCTTCGAAATGGCGGATCTGTAGTGGGCCGGTGAAACTTGCCGAAACCATGTGCGGCATAAAACCGTCGCGTGCCTGAATTTGCAAAATTCCGGTGGCCGACGAAAAGAGTTCATCCGCATTCCAGCCCGAAGTCGTTGCATGATAAGTAGCCGTAGCCGTGCCCGAAATCCAATTGTCATGGGTTGCGCTTGCGAGCTGTGACAACGCAACATTCTGGAAAACGCCTTGTCCGCTGTATGCCGGTGGACGCGCGGTGAAATCCAGCGTCCACTCCCCGTTGTGCGTTCCGCCAAGGACCGTTCCGCGCAAGTTCGTCAGTTGCAGCTTTCCCCGGTCGAAATTGAAGTCAGTTGAAAAGTGCGAGCCGCCGAGCTTATGCAGGAGAATGCGATCCGCCGAGAGTTGTCCAGTCGCTCGAAGTGCAAGGAGATAGGAATTCTTCTGCGAAGCCGTGAAAAACCTATACCACGGACGTTTGGCATATTGCGGATCCAAGAGTTTCTCCAATTTGTCCGTTCCAATCTCATCGGCATGCAGATCCATCTGGATGGCACACGTTCCCACGAGGCCGCAGGGCCGGGGCAGGATCAACGATCCATGCCATGTCGTACCAGCCGCCAGCGCGCTCAAACTCTGCACGTTTACTTTATCCGCATCCAAAAATATTTTGGCAGCGCTGATTTCTATCGGCGCATTCAACCCGCGAACCTTTGCCAAAACAGAATGCAACTCGGCGTTTCCCGTGACTCTCGGGGCTTTGAATCCCGCCCATGTGTCCGCAATTTGTAATTCCAACTTTACTTTGCCGTCAGCGTCGGGTTGAGGAGCAGGAATTCCAATTGTCCGTGACGCACGCAGGAGCGGCTGGAGCTGTGCATCGCCATCAATCAACAGGCTGTAGCCGGAACGAGAAAACCATCCTGACACCGTAGCTGGCAACGGCTCCCCGAGATCAACTGGGAAAGGACTGATGTTCACACGCGTTTCTGATGCCACCGCAGGCAGGGAACTTCGGACAGCACCAAGCTCTCCACGGCGATTCTTTTCCTGACCATCTGAAGTTGGGCCGCTCGAAGAAATAGAGAAGTGAATGTTTGGCAGCGAAAGTTGCGAAGTCGCTACTTGTGAGGCTAGTCGGAATTCGGAAGTCTCTCCGCTCCCTTCCCATGTGGTCGTTGCGGTATCCCCGGACTTTTCGTGTTGAATTTTTATCGTGCCAGCGAGTGTTCCAACGGCAAGCAGGTCAGTGGGGATGTCCTTTTTCGAATGGCGTGCGAGAGCAATCACGGACTGCAACGGCAAATCCTGAGCGAACACAGAAAAATGATATGTCGGGGATGCGGAGAACGACAGGTTCCCATGCAGAGTAATCGCACCGTCCCCTAC
>PNAR01000458.1 GCA_003169715.1 Acidobacteriaceae bacterium
GTGCTGAGAAATGTGTGCACCAGGGTCTCCAGATGCTTAGTGCGAATTGTGGGGAGCCTCACCAGCCTCATTTCATTTCGGGTTCGCATGGGAGGCGTGAAGTGGGAGCGGCAATATACCGTAACCTCATGTCCCATCCTCGCGAGCCGTTTTCCAGCCTCTTCGTAATAAGTTTCAATCCCGCTATATTTGGAAACTACTCCCCGGCCGCCTATGAAGGCGACGCGCAAAGGCCGGTTCTTTTTGGGGGCGCTTCCGGTTCTTGTGGCTAGACCCCCGTAGATTTTGGTCAGCTGCGCATAGTGATTTTCCAGCGATTGATTTTTTCGCACCAACTCTCGTGCTTTATTCCCCATCCGAGCCGCAATGTCTGGCGCGTGGTAAAGCTGCGAGATCGCGTCCGCTAGTTGGTCAACATCTCCGGGACGGAATAAAAGTCCGGTTTTCCCTTCGTGCACCAATTCTCGGCGTGACCCGAGATCGGAAGCCACGACCGCACGTCCGTTCGCAAAAGATTCGAGGATACTCTTGCCCATCGTCTCGTAGGCTCGAGAGGGGAACACGGTAAATCGAGAAGAGGCGATCAGCTTACCCAGCGCAGTCGAGTCTACGTGACCGGTAAATCCGATATTTGCGAGACGCAGATCGCGGGCAAGCTTTTCGAGTTCCGGTCGCTGCGGACCCTCCCCTGCAACGATCAGACGGATTTCCGGCAGCCGCCGCATTGCATGCAAGAGATCAGCGATGCCTTTCTCCCGGGACAATCGTCCGAAATAAATAATGGGAGCCTCGCCGCTAAAATTGGGGACCACTTCGTCTGAGGTGATCTGAAAATGCTGAAGCACGTCAATACGCTCTTCGTCCCAACCGTTTTGAGTCAACTTGGCCTTCACGAACTCGCTTGGAGCGAGGAAACGGTCAACACACTTTTCGTACGTTCGCAGCCATTTGTGAACATAGGCTTCCGCCGCAAGCATCCACCGCGCCGATGCGGGACCCGCGTAACAGCCTTCGGCCACGACATTCCAGAATTTACCCCCTTGACACTTCTCGCAAGGACTCCCGCGCGACACCATGTTGTAACTCGGGCAAATCAATTTGAAATCGTTTACGTGATACAGGACCGGTATATCTTGACTTTTCAACTCCCACAAAATCGAAGGGGAAAGATGGTGATAGATGTTTCGAACGTGCGCCACATCAGGCCGGAACTCCCGAATCATTCCTCGTAATTTCTTTCGTGCCTCGGTCGAATAAATTGCATGGGCTGCCTGCCGGGCTTGCACCAGCAGACTGGCGCCCGGGCTTTTGAAGTCCACGGACTTTACGAAGTACTGATCATAGGGCGTAGGTTTGCCGCGCTTATCAGTCATGGAAAAGAGCGCAACTTCATGTCCGCGCGCGCGCATCAGTTCCATCGCCTCGAAGAGGTAAACCTCAGTGCCACTGAACGGAAAGTTATATTTGTTGCAGTACAAAATTCTCATGCGGATTGATTTCTTCGACGTGGGTGGTTTGTTCCAGAAGCAAGCTGATGAAGGAAGTCAAATTCGCTTGGCGATCGAATTGTTCCAGAATTAACTGGCGCGCCGAGTTGCGGATACCATTCAGAAGCTCGGTTGAAGAACTGCGAATCCTTTCCACTTTTTCCATGAAATCGTCTGTTGATCCTTCGCGGAAAAGAAAGCCAGTCTCGCCATCTCTCACCAGTTCGGGAATCCCTGTAATTGCAGGAGCAAGTACGATGTTTCCCCGCGCCATCGCTTCCATCAAAGTCACCGGCAGACCTTCGCTTCGGCTTGTGAGAACAACCAAGTTAGAGTTCGCGTAATATCGGTCCAGTTGCGACGGGGAAAGATGTCCCAGGAGAATTACCTGATGTCCCAGATGAAGCCTTTGAATGAGAAGTTCGAGCCGATGCCGTTCCTTTCCTTCCCCAGCAATCAGACAAGCGAAAGAGCATCGTCGTTGTTTCAAGCGAGCGCAGGCATTGATCAGGAAAGCGTGATTCTTGACATGATGCAGACGACCCACTGAGAGAATGATCAGCGGAGATTGGTCCGCTTTCTGCCAGGGCATTGGTTTTGGGTCCACCCCCATCCGGCGGACAAAGATTTTTGTTGGATTGATTCCGGGATATTCATCGAGAATGTAACGCCGATTAAATTCGGAGACCGTAATACAGAACTGGCAGTTAGTGAGCTTGGTCTTTAAATAAGCCTTGTGCAACATCAAGTCGGAACCGTGCAGCGTTACGCTGTAGGTGATTCCGCGAAAGCGTGCTGCCACCATTGCGATCCAACAGCTGAAATAACCGTGATGAACGTGGATGTGTTCGGCGCCAGTGTTTCTCAGTAAAACGGCCAAATACACACCGAGAAACGTGTGAAATATCGCTTTCGCTTTTCGTCCGGGTGGCTCGTGCCCCTGAAATAATGCGAAGCGGATTACGCCGCAAAGTGTCGATACTTTCCGCATGCACAGCCACGCAGCCCGAATCGTAGGACCTAATCGCAGTGGCTGAAGATAGAGCGTTCCAGCTGCCCATGATTTCAATCTGTTATCCAATGCGGTTGACCGTCGCGCACTACATGGGACCACTGCAATTCCGCGCCGGCGCAGTTCGGCGATTTCTTGCATAACGTAAGGTTCCACCGCCGAGGGAAATAGGTTCGCAATGTAGGCAATCGTGCGCATGTTTTTACCGCGGTTGCGCGCAATAAGTCTGAATTGAGTTGGACCGACGGTTTTGAGAAGCCAGGATTCCGGCAATTGTGAACAACAGTCCGTTTACGAATTGGTAACCCATTACAACAAAACTCGCATTGAAGAGGTAGACAGCCAGTAAGAATGGCCAGATTTTGCGAAATTCGGCGTCGAGAAAATCGGAGTGATCCAGCTTGCTGAGCTTCTGCGGCTTTTCTCCTAACCTGAAGAGGTCAATGATTACCCAGACATACAAACTCAAGCCCAACAGCCCATGCTTTACCGCGATTTCCAGATACGTGTTATGAAACAGGAAAAATGGTGGATGGAAATCGCTGATTCGACGAGCAAGTTCGGGTTGGATACTGTTGGCGCTCCATCCGACAATGGGTTTCTCCAAGAACATCTCCCACCCGGCAACATACATGCCCATGCGGAACTCCACGGGTCCGCGTTCCTGGAGGCGCTGGCTGAAAGAGGTGTTCGTGGTATCCATCACAAAGAAACTGCCAATTCCAACCACACTGAAAATGAGTATGCAGAAGCAAGCGCGCCTCACCCTGGTGTTTGAAGAAACGAGCGGCAGCAAGAGTACCGACGCTGCAAAGGATGCCCACACAGCCCGTGTTTTCGTTGCCAGAATAGCTAGCGGCAACGCAACCATAAACATCAGGGCCAATGCTCCACGCAATCGCTTTCGACGGAAAGAATCGAGTGCAATGAGGCCCAATAGGTTCAGCGTGACTCCATTCGCGACTGCCTGGAGGAATGGACCTCGTGCGCGATCCGCGTGCATCCCAATACTTTCATCCAGGATAAAGCGGGGAAAAATTAGCGACCGCGCATCAATAAGAAAGAAGATTGCGGTCAGACTCAAGTAAGCCAAAACGGCGATCATGAAAAGTTCAAAGCGCCGAATTGAAGTGACGTCAGTAAAAACCAGTCCCGCGAGATGGTATAGGACAAATGGGACCAGCCATTTAGCGGCGAATAGGCTCCAATTTTCTGGCTCATAAGGTTCCAGCAGAACGCTACAAAACGCCAGTGATAACAGACCCAGCATCGGCAGCGTAACCGGACCGGCGATTCGTAGCGGTTGGTGCAAGGCGAGTGCCCGAAGCAGCACCACCAAAATCAGCACGAAGAGGGCGATTCGATCCAGGGAATAAAACTGCACGTCGGGCGGACGGAACAGCATGACGGCGAGAGCAGCAATAAAGAGGAGCGAAGGTTCGGACAAGAGCGCGTGTAAAGGACGCACCGCGGACAGAATGGCAAACTCCGTCGCGCGTCTTGTAATGCCGCTTGCAATGCCGTGTTGCTCTCCGGATGCGAACCCACTCGTGTTCGTCAAGCTGATGACAGGAAGAGTCACGCGCCCGTTCCTCGCACCACCGCGAATATGGTCTTGTATAAAATTCGCATGTCCATGAGTAGCGTCCAGCGCTCGATGTATTCCAAATCGAGCGCCATGTTTCGCTGGAAGGATGGATCCGTCCGCGCCGTTACCTGCCAAAGTCCGGTAATTCCCGGAGTGACTTCAAGCCGCCGCAAATCCTGCGGAACATAAAAGCGGCAATCATCGAGGGGATGCGGTCTTGGCCCCACCAGGCTCATGTCTCCGATCAAGACGTTCCAGAGTTGTGGTATTTCATCGAGGCTGTAGCGCCGCAGGATGCCGCCAGCCCGCGTAATGCGCGGGTCCCGGGCCATCTTGAAGAATGCACCCTGCCGCTCATTTTGAGAGCGAAGAATTGCTTTCATACCGTCGGCGTCGTGAATCATCGTTCTGAACTTGAAGCAAACGAAGGTGTGTCCGCATTTTCCGGCTCGGGGCGCTAAGTAGAAAGCGGGACCCGGCGAATCGAATTTGACGAGAGCGGCAATCGCCGCCAGCAGCGGTGAAAGTACGACTAAGCCTAACGCGGCCAAGACAACGTCTATCACTCTTTTCAATAGCATTGCCAACCGCGGAGCACGAGGCTTGGGCACGTCCGCCGGTCGAAAGAGTTGAACAGCCAATACGGTATGGTTGTTCGAAACCACGGATTGCAGTTTTCTGCGCACCGCAGTCTTCCGGCTCCTAGCAGGCGTGAGAAAACGCGAAGCGAGCGCCTGCTCTTCAGAATGTCTAGGCTGCGAGTCGTGCAAAGTATGCATATAGCTCATCTCGAATTCGGGTGGTTGCGATCCTCGACTGGAAAGCGCTACCGATGTGTTCTTGCTCAGAGCCTTCTATAAATTCCTTCCGGGATTGGGAAACTTCGATTGCTTAGCACTGTCCCCAATAGCCGCGCATTGGCGGAGAAGAGCCTGTCTTTTACTTTCATGGCCGCGACCCTGCGGGTTGAGTTGGCGGTCAACACTAGGACCACCCCATCGCAAAGATGGCCTAGAATCGCCGCATCACTGCACTGACCGGTGGGGGCTGTCTGAAAAATTGTGTAGTCAAAATCCAGGCGAAGCTCGTCGAGACGGCCTCGAAGCCACGCCGCAGAAAGGATTTTTTCACGTTGCAGAAAGACGTCGGACGGCACCAGCCAAAGCCTCTTTGACAGCATGAGAGCTGAATCGCGTATGCAATCAAACTCTTCACGTTGCTGAATTGACACCTGGGATTTGACATCCAGCGATTCCGCAATGTGGAGCGGCTGGCGGATTGCCTCGACAATGCAAACGCTTCCCGAAGTTTGAGCCGAGAGGACATGACCCACTTGCAGGCAAATCTCTCCGACATTCGCATCCTGGTCCACCCCGCTGAAGACCACTTGCCGTGGTGTTTTCGCTCCGCCCGAGAAAAAAATCTGCTGAACTAGAGAACAAATTTGCTCCTGTCCAAAGCGGCGGCCATGGGAATTACACGTGCCTTCTTCTTGCCGTCTGTGAGTCTCGGCGGTGGAAACGTCATACCCAAATATCGTGTTAAGAACTGTGGCGCTGCTCATGGACAATTACTCCTAATGGCGCAAATTCGTGGAGGTTGTGTTGAACGTTTTTAAACATCGAACCCCGGCTACCTTAAGTCGGTTTCTTCCGGCAACGAGGCGAGCACCGGTGAACCCAAATAGGCTGTTACTTCTTCTGGAGTTCTAAATCCAGGCGCCAAATAATCGGCGGTAAATGCCAAACCGGTGCTCACGGTTCCTCCAAGTAACAGCCCAACAGCTCCAAACGTCCAAAGGGACCACAGTGGCAGGGCGGGAACTCGAGGTTTCTGCGCGATCGCTACGTTGAGAATGCCCCCTTGGTCGAGAGCGTCTCCAATCCTCGATTCTTCTCGTTTGCTTTCGTAGAGAAGGTACTTATCCTCCGCGGCTTTCAGGCTGCGTATGAGTTGCTCTTGTTCTATCGCCTGGTCGCCGAGTTGTTGAGCCGATGTCCGGTAATCGGCCACGAGGCTCTCGGATGCATTCGCACGCGCTTCAAGCGCGCCGATTTCAACCCGGCTTTTTACCAGTTCGGCCCGGCTCCATTGATTGTTGGGGTCTGGCTGCGTGGTTACGTCTCGAACAGGAAACTTGTCTTCAGCCGCAATCGCTGCTTTCGTCTCCGCTATTTGCTTGTCTACTTCCTCAACCACGCGATAGGACGGCTGAAACTTGGTGAGCAGATCGGTCCGCTTTAATCCCAACTCGAGCAATTTCATCTTCAGTTGCCCAAGCAATTGCGGATTGTCCGAGCTGCGAATGATTGTTGTGGTCCGTTCCGGCAACACTTTAAGGCTCGCTTGAAGACCGCGTACTCGTTGCCGTGCCTCGGCGAGAGCGACAGACGTTTCACGATAACTCGCATCCGCATCACTCAATCTCTTCAACGCTGCGTCTCGCTCGAGCGATGCCGACACCACTCCCTGCATCTGACTAAAATCCATCAGCCGAGATTCAGCCTGCTGAAGTTCGTGTCCGGACTCAAGCATTTGTTGCTGAAAGAAATTAAACTGCCCTGACGGTCTGCGTATCTCTTGGTGCTTCTCCAGGTAGGCCGCGGCGAGGCAGTGCAGAACCGCGGCAGCCCGCTGAGGATCGGACGAATCGTAGGTGACCGTAATAAGTGCGGACTTCTTAACTGCCTCTACCTCAACCTGTTTGCCCAGCTGGCGTACTGCGTGTGCCAGTCTGACCTCATCACTACCCCCGAGTTTCCAGGGCATTCTCCATCCCGAAAGCAGCCCTGAATTAGTTACCGCCTCCCGCAGCACGTCTTGGTCTTGCACCAACTCCACTTCCGAGTTCAACTCCTCTTCGGTGACTTCTTGATCTTCGATAAGAGGAGATTGTGTGGGAGTGGGGGTTAATATTGGATCAAGCCGCCCTTTGCGGACCAGTACCTTCATTTCTGCTTGGTATGAGGGAAAAAATATTCCCCAGGAAAAAGTCATGCAAAAAATCAGTGCGAATGAAATCAGCCACAATCTTCGTTGACGGAAAAAAATCGCTACGACATCGCGCAAACTGGGAGAAGGATCCCACGACGCTCTCGGAATCACAATCAAATCTTCGGTCATAGGCTTCTTCGGGCCGCGATATTTACTTGTCACTCGTACTACGAGCTGCGCCACTTTTGGCGAGGATCAAAATTTTGCGGGCGCGGAGTAAAGACTCATGTCTGATGTCGGCAGAAATCTTTTTATCTTGGAAATGGCGTTCTGGGGCACGAAGAGGAAATCTCCCGGCATCACCTGGATGTCCTCTCCCAAATTTCTGGACTTGAGCATTGACTTCGCGTTCAACAAGTGCGACTCAACGATTTCCGGAGTTACCCGCCTGAAGAGTACGACTTGAGAATGTTTTGATCTCTCAGTAAAACCACCCGCGAGCGCGACCGCCTCAGTCATCGTCATCTCGGACCGCAAATCATATTTCCCAGGCCGGCCAACCTCGCCTCCAGCAATGAAATATGGACGTTCAAAGTCTCGCAGGAAAATGTTGATTTCCGGGTCACGCAGCACCGGCAGGTATGCCTTTAAGATTGCCTCTTGTAGTTCAGGAATTCTCAGCCCCTCAACATATAGTTCGTCACGTCCCTTTAGAGCGATGAAGCCGTCCGGTTGTACGCTGACGACTTGATCGAACTCGGGTTCGAAGGCGAACTTGATATCTAAAACGTCACTCTTGTGTAACCGGTAAAGGGGATGGCGTTCCCCCGTCAGGGCTGGACTCCATGAGCTTGGACTCCTTATGCCATCCGCCGTACCGGATCTTGCGGCCTGCGCCGCTCCAGAATTCCCCCAAACCGATGCCGCCGTCGCTTCTTGTGCGGAGGCCACGGCCAGAGCTTGGGACAGTATTCCGCAGGCAAGAGCACGAATTAAACTTTGAAGCCCGAAGTTGATTTTGGTTTTCACGTCAGATCGTGGTGCCGGTCCGTTTCCCTAGCTGCAATCTATTCGGCGGCGCATTTGCGAACAAGACATGGGAAGTTCGGTACACAAAGGTGGATGTTCTTGCTAGAGATTCGACCGCCGCGAACAGCCAATCAAACTGCGCTGGAGTATTGCTTTGAAGCATTCTCCAAGGACTGTTTCTAGAAAAATAAATGCGAGAAGCGGCGGATAAATCTATCTACTTTCGTAGGATGCCCAACAGTGGACTTGCGATTACTTCCCGAGAGAAGTAAACGAAATTGGCTTTGGGACATTCCGGCTTTCAAACCCGGAAACCCCCTAGCGTACCGAGAATAAGCTCTTCTTACACTTAAGGAGAGAGTCCTTCACTCCCGCTCGCTGTGACATTCAGGCGGCAGGGGTGCTGACACTTCGTCGCGAGGGGAATTAAAGGGCCTGGCGCGTATTGTTCGGCCTGTTTACTGGCCGCCAGCGTGGCCGCTGTTGCGGTAAACGCGACGGGCGTACATGTTCTCTACGCCGCAAAACCAAGTTTTCTCCCCAGGTCTCGTGCAAGATTTTCCACTGTCCTTATTCTTGCTTGGGCGGAAGGGGGAAGGGCTTCTGCATGGAGAGCCATCTCGCACGAAAGCAGCAGGGCGGTTACGGTGTCTTTCAGTTCGTTTCGCAATTTCTGTTGAGCGCCCTCGTGCGCAATGAGGTTTTCTTTGTCGCGGCGGCGCATGGCAACTCGTAGTTCGCGAATGACCCGTCCGGTCCCGCTGATTGCCAAATTGACGAATACCGGCGTAGCTGTTCCCATTTGCAGCAGCGCACTTTCGATGTCGCCGGGATCGGATTCTTCGGTTTGTTGATCGAGTATCAGCACTTCGAACTCATCCGCACTTAATAGGATGGAAGCTTGGCGAGGGGTCGCCGCTATCTTGACAGGTTGCGAAATCGCTTCGGCAATGGCATTCGCGCAATCTTTGGCTCCAGGGGAACTAGTTATCAGTAGAATCATAATTTTTATTGTATGAGGCAGGGTTGAATGTATGTCACAGTGTCGCTTCGGACGCGTTTGTCTCCTACGGCGATGTATGACCCTGAAGTGAACCTCCCTGGCCACCGTATTCTTTTAGCTTTCTGTACAGGGTGGTCTTGCCGATACCTAGCAGACGCGCGGCCATGAGCTTATCCCCATTGGTTTGACTGATGGTGCTTAGGATCGCCTGGCGTTCCAGCTCTGTGATGGGGATAATATTTCTGTCCTCTGGTCCAGAAAAAGACTCCGAACGGCCATGGATGCTCGGGGGAAGGTTCCAAGCTTGAACCATCGGTCCGCTGCTGACAACACACGCACGTTCTAGGCAGTCCTCCAATTCACGGACGTTGCCTGGCCAGTCTGCCCCGAGCATGACCCTAAGCGCGTCATCGCTCAATGTTCGTTCGTTGACCCCACTGCGCGAAATCCGCTCCAGGAAGTGTGCGGCTAAGAGCGGTATATCTTGGCGACGCTCGCGCAAAGGCGGGATTCGGAGGCTCAGAATGTTGAGACAAGAGAACAGGTCCTTCCTGAATGTCCCTTGAGAGACTGCTGGTTCGAGGTCGCGGCTCGTTGTCGCGAGAATTCTCACGTGAATGCTCGTGCTCTTGGCGCTGCCCGCTTCCCGGATTACCTTCTCCTGAATCGCGCGTACAAGTCTCGCCTGGAGATCGACCGGCACCGCCCCAACCTCACCCAGAAGCACTGTCCCGCCTTCAGCGATAGAGAGTAAACCCCGGCTAGATCGAGGTGTTCCCCTCAAAACAGCCCTTGTCTGGCCGAATAGCTCAACTTCGAGAAGGGCGGGTGAAAGAGACGAGCAATCGATGGGAATAAACGGCTTGTCCGCGGAGGGACCGGCGGAGTGAATAGAGTGGGCCACCATTTCCTTCCCACTCCCGCCTTCGCCGAGAATTAGCACCGGGTGGGCACTGAAGGCAGCCTTAGCGATGATCCGGTAGAGCTTTTCCATTTGTGGGGCACGTCCGACCAAATTGCCAAAGCCGCGGGTAGAGTTGATCCTTTCTCGCAGGACGCGATTTTCGGTTTTTAGTTGCAAAAGTCCTGCGACGCGTTCAAACAGCGCTTTCAATACTTCCCCGGTGAAGGGCTTCGTGACAAAGTCGTAAGCGCCATTTTTCATCGCATGTACTGCTGAGTGCACAGTTCCGTAACCCGTAACTATGACGACGATAACGTCCGGCCATCGCTGCCTTATCTCGCGCAGCGCCTCCAGCCCACTTGCGCCGGGCAGCCTCAAATCAAGCAACAAAACGTCTATGACCTGGGCTTCAAGAAGGCGGAAGGCATGCTCCGCCGAGTCGGCGACGAAAGTGGTGAAGCCAAAAGAAAGGCCAATGTCTTGAAGCGCTTTTCGGACGGCACGGTCGTCATCAACGATCATCAAATTTAGGAGATTTGACCCTGTGACTCGTTGTATTTGCGTCGTTGCAGCTAATTGCGCGGCACTGGCAGTCATTTTGCCAACTCTCTGGTTCCGTTGGTGGAACCGCCGACTTCGGGCAGCACTTCGATGACCACGTGTCTTTTACTTGCGTTCCGCTGCCGAAATTTCCATTCGTTGCGAGGAGCCAGTCACCCCCGTGCCCTCGCCGACGTTGCTTTCTCCCCGTCCCTGTTTGACAATTTCGCTAGCCCCGGTTCCGTGCTAGGCAAATCCCCAATTTCTGGAAGTCCTTCCGAAAATTGGGCGGGATACTTGCATCACAGTATCTTCGCCCATCCTATTCACAGTGATCCTTACCACAAGCTCGGCCTGTTACGTCGGCTAACTTGCTTTTTTAACGAAATCCGAAATAGCGTACTTCCCGGTAGTGATTGTGATCGTCCCTCCATTTGCCATGGCGTGTGTCTCCCATTGATCACCAGGCTGGGTCGTCGGGATGGTCAGCTGCTTAATCATTTCGGCTCCTTTGTTCCCAGCGTCATAAATTATCTCGGCGTGAGGCCGTAAAGCGCTGTCTGATTCGAGCTCGGAAATAAGCAGTTCGCTATAAAGAATGATGGAAGTCAGCAAATTATTAAAATCATGCGCAAACTTAACCCATGGTTCGCCTATTCGATCCTTCTCTCGGGATCCCAATGGCACGCCGCTCCGTTTGGGCCGCGCGATGGCACGCACGCATATCAGGTGCAATTCCTGGCGATTTTCCTCAGAGTGATGGAAAGATGATGCCTCGGTCAACAAGGGGTCGGGAGTTTGATTGAATTGTCCCTGCCCCGAATCGAATTGCAGTATGGCTTCCTGCATCGAGTCCTTTAGCAGGTTCCCACAAAGGTCCAGACTAGATGGAAATCCATTAGTCCTAGCGAAAGCCGAGTTCGCATACAGGATGCGATTGTTCTGTACGATGGCGATTCCTTCGGTACACATTTCCAGGGCAGCCTTCAACAATGTGGGAGGAACGAGCGTTGCTTGATTGCTAGAGTCGTTAGTCATGGTTAATGACACGATAACTGTTGTCATCTTTAACGCACATTTTTGTGAGAACAAGCTAATACTGCTCGGTGGGGGATATCTAAGGCGTTCCTTCGTTCCCTATTGGGATTCCCTTATCGGGAAGAATCGAGCTAGACGGGTTTCCAGGGACAATAGGATCTTCCGGCGTATGTCATTCTCAGTGACAGTCACTATTCCCATGTCCAGCATGCCTGCCGCGGTTCGGGCTAAGTTTTCCACTCCGGGTGGCGCATTTGAGACGTTGCCATATCACAGAATCCCGGACTACGCGCTTGTACGATTACCACTCAATTTTAATGAGAAACAAAGTAAAGTCGCCTCGCCGTCAATCCGAGATCATCCGCCTGCTGGTTGCCGACTCCAATCAGATGCAATCTCAATTGCTGGTAAATGCGCTTCGCCGTCGCCCTGAATTCGAGGTGGCATCCTGCCCAATGGAGATAGAGGCTGTTCTCGAGACCGTCACGTCGGCGCGAGTGCAGGTCGCAATCTTAAATCTGGACCATCCAAGAGCCAGCTCCCCGGATATGGCGCTGGTGCGCAGATTCCATATCGCGCATCCAGAAATTCCCAAGATATTGCTGCTGGATTCCTATGACCACGAAATTGTGGTGAGCTCCTTCCGATCAGGCGCGAAAGGCATTTTCTGTTTTTCCGACTATCCTTTCCGGTTGCTCTGTAAGTGCATTCGTTGCGTTCACAATGGGCAAATATGGGCCAATGCCGAGCAGTTGCAACAGCTTGTCCAGGAGGTAACTCAAGTTCCTTCATTGCGTACCGTCAACGCCATGGGACTGAAGCTGCTTACTCCGCGCGAAGAGCAGGTCGTGGCGCTTGTGGCGGATGGTCTTAGCAATCGCGAAGCTGCGCGCGAACTGAGCCTTAGCGAGAACACAGTCAAGAAATATCTTTTCCATATCTTTGACAAGCTGGGCATTTCAAGCCGGGTCGAGCTCGTGCTTTTCGCCGTCAGTCATGGAGAACCTCGGGCGGCGGAATGGGTTGCGGGGCAGCAGCCCAATGCTTTCTGAGAATCTGAGGGCCAATAAACCAACCGTTATTTCAGACGACCAAACCTTGCGGTTTCCCCGGGGTAGAATAGCGATAGGAATGGATCGCGAAACCGCCGCACGAAAGGTACTTCACTATGCGAGAAGGAAAATACGAAGCATCGGATTCAAGCAGCCAGAGCAGTCACGTGGGCACGGCAATTACCTTTCTCTTAATCGGTCTCGGGGCAGGCGCTGTTGTCGGATTCCTTTACGCTCCCAAGACTGGAAAGCAAACACGGAAAGAGTTGCGCCGGCAATTCGAATCGGCTAGAGGAACCTTGGACGACTGGACGGGCGATGCGAAGGATCTCGCAGAAGAAGCTCTGGAGCGCGGAGTCGAACTCGCGGAGCAATTCAGGGAGAAAGTAGGGCCGCTGCTTGACCGCATCCGCCGGGGCTGATTATTGGCCTGCCCCTGGAAGTCCAAATATATTTTCCTGCTGACCTCTTTAGCGTTGGGCTGCAACGGGAACTCACGGTGTGATGATCCTTCCGCCTCCTCCCTCCAATGAGGCCATTGCCGGCTGTTTCTCCGGGAATTGTGCGAAGAGAAAGTCCAAAAATGCCCGGGACTTCGGGCGTCCTGACGTCCTGCTGTAAGCGACGCGAAGAAGAAAAACCAGTCCGCGCAACACCTCGGAATCACGAAGCCGAGAGTATGCCGCATGCTTTTGTTCCGCTTCCCGATATTCCTTGATCATGTTCTGAATTTCGGCTGCAACCGCCTGCTGCGCCATCCCAGCGATGGGCGCCTCATAATGGAGGCCGGAGTTGACCAGCGTCTCGTACGTTCGGGTTATCGCCGTCAACGCCGTGATCAAGTCCACATCCACCAGACCACGGTCAGCGCGTGCGCTCTTCACCATCGCGTAGTTAAGCCCGAATAACAGGTGTTCATGCTCATAAATAAACTGCTCCCCTATCTCGATTTGAGGAAACAATGCCGCCTGATCCAAGTCCTGGAGAGAACGCGGTCTTTCGTGCTGTCGTGCCTGCTGCAAATAGACGCACTCGCTGGGACAATCCAGCGTGATCTCCCGGTTCTCTCCGCAACATTGCGGACAAATGCGTCCATGCACCGCGGGACAAAACCGCTTTTCTTTGCGTTTTTCGCAGATCGCACAACTCAAGATCGGTATCCTCGGACAGCATTATGACATGGCGGAATGGCGATTCTTGCATTCCGGGCCATCGCTCACGTCGCTCCAACCCTGCCTAGGATCAGGGCGTTTTACATCCATCCTGTGGATAACAGCGATTTCTATGGCCTTTTCTGGTTCCAGGACGGAAAAACCGCATGGAATGTGGCTAAAAACACTTCTTTTCCACAAGAAGTGGGTATAAGATGCAGCCTCGCTCGAAAATTTAATTTCACGGGAGGATTCATGGCTTCAGGCATGACCAAGACTCAACTCGTCCGGCATCTCGCCGAGACACTGGAAACTAATAACAAGGCAGCAGCAGCTTTTCTCGAGACACTCGCTGACACCGCCATCAAAGAGACGAAGAAGAACGGCATATTCGTCGTGCCCGGCATCGGACGCCTGGTGAAGGCGCACCGCAAAGCGCGAGTAGGGCGTAATCCCCAGACTGGTGAGGCCATTCAGATCAAAGCCAAGACCGTGGTGAAGTTCCGCGTGGCAAAGGCCGCGAAGGATGCAATCGCACCCAAGAAAGCATAGTTTTTGCTTTGAAGACGGTGAGAGGCCGGCCCGAGAGCCGGCCTCTGTTACTTTGGGTCTGATGTGGTCGCTTTGACTGCGCTTTCCGCTTTACACTCCTCACATGGACAGACATCTCGCAAAAAACGCCATGAATAGATCCCCAGCTCATGCCCATCGTTCCAATGAAATTTAATCGCGTATTTACCCACGGCATCTGCGGTCAACGGCTTCGCGGTGGCCTTGAACATTGGAAGCGCAGCGACTGACTTTTGCGGCTGACCAAACTCCCGGCCCGACTTCTTTCGTTCGTCATCACACATCGCGCAAGGGCAGGCGTCCCGCAAAAAAGGAAACGAATAGTGTGATTTGTGATTATCATTCCATTCAATGTCAACGCCTGTTCCCGTAGTCAGATTTACTTTGACGGATTTTGGATCTGAGGAAGAGGGCATGAATTCAGTATCGCACGGGTATTTACGGTCAGCTAGCAGATCAACTTCCGATGACCGGACTAGTTAGGCAGCGCCCGCACGCATTTACGTAGTTAAGGAAAATGCCGAGTCTGCAGTCGCCCGTGAGTGGTACTATCTCGCCGTAGATGAACCATTTGGCAATTCGAAAGGTTCGGTAAAGCCCGGAAAATGAAAATTACGCCTTCGGCAATTACCGGGATACTCTTAGCTGTTCTTCTGCTGATTTTTGCTCTCCGGGTACGGGTTAAGGGTGGAATCCTTCCGCCACACGAATTTGCATACGGCACGGCACTTAGAGACTGCAAAGCAATTCCAGAGCGGATGGACCAGTTTCTTTCATTAGATGTTATTGACCCAAAAGAAACTCAGATTCAAACTTTTGTCGGCAACCGAAGCGAAAAGAATCTCGCACCATTGATAGCGTACATTTCGTCTCGAAAGGATCATGATTTTGGGCCACTGATAGCCGTCTTGAAGAATGCCGACCAATTGTCGAATCAAAAGGAAAAGGCGATTCAACTCGTCAAAACGCTTGTTGAATACAAAGATTTGTTAAGAAACGAATCACAGCAAGACACAATCATCGTTTTTGTTTATTACGGGTTGAAACAGCCGTCAAACCTTTCTCAAGCAGCTATGGTGAAGATCAGTAACCTGGTTAGACAACTTGACACGGCCAAGCAGTCCGTCAAATTTGATTCCGGAGAATGTCCACAAAATTATCTGGTGGGCAACATAAACATTTATCCCTTGGCGCTTGAAAATACTTCTTGGCACAACACGGTGGCATTTGCCTCGCCGAAGGAAGCTCCAATATTGGAGATAAGGTTCATGGGGCTGAAGGGTATATTCAGGTATTTGCTAGACGAGATGACGGAAAAGACCGGCGATTCATTCCTGCATCTGGATGGTGAATCAATATAGTCAACCCGACGCCGAACTCAGTGTCCCTCAGCACGCAAACCGGAAAGTGGCTCGCTACCTGCGTTGGCACGACATTGGGAGGATCGGAAGTCGAATTGCACAACTCCACGATTGAAGGTCTTCCATGCGATATTTCCGTAATCTGATATTTTTTCTGTGCCTTTTGGCGTCCGCGCATTCTTACGGGCAAGCCACATCGTCCGAACTGGCGCCGCGCGCTCCTCTCCGCATCGGTATTGTCGGACTTGTGCATGGTCACGTGGACGGATTTTTTCGCGGGTCTCTGCACAGTCCGGAAATCCAACTTGTTGGAATAGCCGAACCCGACCAGCAACTGTCCGTTAAGTATGCGGACCAGTACGGAATTGATCGCAGCTTTTTTTTTTCGAGCCCGGAAGAGATGTTGCAAAAGGTTCATCCGCAAGCTGTGCTGGTTTACACGACAACGTATGACCATCGGCGTGTCGTCGAGATTTGCGCCCGTCACGGCGTCCACGTGATGATGGAAAAGCCTTTGGCGGTCAGTCTGGAAGATGCCCACGCCATCGAACAATCGGCACACCAGGGGAAGATTCATGTGCTAGTGAATTATGAGACAACCTGGTATGCCAGCAATCGGGCGGCATACGATCTCGTCCGCGAGAATGGCATCGGCGGCGTACGCAAGATTGTTGTTCACGATGGCCACCAAGGTCCGAAGGAAATCGGCGTAGGGCCTGAATTTCTAGCATGGCTCACCGATCCCAAACTCGACGGAGGCGGCGCTCTGTTCGATTTCGGCTGCTACGGCGCTGATCTTGTGACGTGGCTGATGGATGGCCGCCGTCCCGACTCGGTAACTGCGGTTACCCAACACATCAAGCCGGATATCTATCCGCGAGTGGATGACGAGGCCACCATAATCCTGACTTATCCCAAGGCGCAGGCGATTATTCAGGCTTCATGGAATTGGCCATTCGGAAGCAAAGACATGGAAGTCTACGGCGAGACTGGATATGCAATCACGGTCGGCAGCGATGACGTTCGAGAAAGACTCGCAAACGCACAGGAAAAACAGATTCTCGCGCAACCTCTTCCGGTTCCTTACAATAATTCGCTCGCGTACTTCAGAGCGGTCATTGATGGCGAAATTAAACCCGAGGGACTATCTTCGCTCGAAACGAACGTTACAGTCACCGAGATTCTCGACGCAGCCCGCCGCTCCGCAGCTTCGAGGAGAACAATCCAGCTACATTAAACACGTCGCTGACCAGAAACGCGAAACTGCGCTCCAAGGGGCGAACCGGAATGTACTGCCGAAGTCTGACATTGGCGCAAATCAACGAACTTCGCTAAAATAGCACCTTGGAACAATTCCTACCTGGGAGCAGTCATGGCACACGTTTGTGATGTTTGCGGCAAGGGGCCGCAGTTCGGAAACACGATCAGCCACGCGCACAATGTCAGCCGTCGGCGATGGAACGTCAATCTTCGTCCGGTTCATGCGAAGGTGAAGGGCGTTGGAAAGCGCATCCGCGTCTGCACTTCCTGCCTGCGCAGCGGCAAAGTCGTCAAAGCCTAACGATCGCGTTTTATCGGACTCCCAGCAATTCCACATCGAAGATCAACGTCGCGTTCGGAGGAATCGCTCCCGGCGCCCCGCGCTCCCCATATCCAAGCTCCGGCGGAATGCGAAGCTGGCGCTTGCCGCCTACTTTCATTCCCGCAACACCTTCGTCCCAACCTTTAATCACTTGTCCCTCGCCAAGATTGAAAGTGAAAGGCTCGGCACGATCCACGGAACTATCGAATTTCTTTCCGGTGGTTAGCCATCCAGTGTAGTGGACCTTAACCGTGTGGCCTTTTTCGGCCACGGGACCGGTGCCGACTTTTATGTCCCAATACTGGAGGCCGCTAACCGTCGTTGTGCCTTTCCCGGTCACCTTGGTTGGCGCAGCCGTCCTGGCGTCAGCCTGGCCAAAAAGAGAAGCCGCTGCAAACGTCAAAACATAGATCAATATTGCGTTCTTCATCAGTTGAATTCTCCCCAAACGATTTCTTTGACGATCTTTCCAGTAAGAGGTTTATCACAGTGATGAAAGTTATGCCAAGGCGATCACATCAATTTCAACCTGCACATCTTTGGGAAGACGCGCCGCTTCCACGGTTGACCGTGCAGGAGGACTTGAACCGAAATAGCGGCCATAGACTTCATTCATCGCGGCAAAATCTCCCATATTCTTGAGAAAGACCGTGGAGCGTACCACTTTTTCAAGGCTGCTTCCGGCTGCGGTCAGGATGGCGGTCAGATTCTTTAGCACCCGGTCTGTCTGCTCAGCAACGCCACCGCCAATCACTTGTTGGGTTGCGGGATCAATCGCAACCTGTCCCGAGACGAACACGAAACCATTCGCGCGTATTGCCTGAGAATAAGGCCCAATGGCCTGGGGAGCATCTTTTGTGGCTATCACTTCTCGCATGGGTTCTCCCCTGAATTTACAACTATACCAATTCAGAGGCGGATCGCGATGCCGGTGGCTCGAATGTCCATCCCGACGGTGCATCACATTTGCCTCCTTTTGGCAGATGTGGGCATTTCGCCTGCCGTCTTCGGGCGAAATCCGGGACACCTCCAAAATGAGTAGCACACATATGCGTCTTGAGGGCAGGAAGCGATGTGGGCCGCCAGCCCAAGATCAACTTGTTCAGTTATGAAACGGACATCCACCCGTCATTGAGCCGGGACGATATCGAATTCTATTTTGACTTCGTCTTTGACCTTAATAGCCCCGCCCGCGATGCGGATCGGAGTTATGCCGAAGTGGCTTTGTTTGAAGGATGCGGAACCGCGATAGTGTCCCCCCTCTAAAGAAACCGACACAGCAACCGGTTGGTTCTTCCCATGCATATTCAGATTCCCCCGCACCTCCCAGTGCCCAGCTCCAGTAGTGACTATGGCAATGGAATGGTAAGAAATCTCGGGAAAATGCTCTACATCAAGAACTTCAGCCCCTTCCATTGTGCGTTGGATATCGGCACGGCTGGCTACCGAAATCTCCGGGTCGAGCACGCGTATCTTGCGCGCGTCCATGCGCAGTTGAACGCTTGGATTGGCGGAAGAATCTATCTCACCCCCGTCAATTGGGGCCTGTATTTCGTGGTCGTGTGCGAACGCGGAAAACATGCCGGATTTGAAGACCCGAATCTTCACACTCGATCTGCTCACGTCAATCGCCTGGCGTTGGGCGTAAAGGCCGCTTGGTCCGAGCCATATCCCAATTACCAGCATTCCCAACGCCAGCTTCGCAAATTTCATTGGACTCCTCGCCGGAGTTTTCCGCGTTGCTATTGATCTCCTGTGTCTTGCAGTCTTAGTGGACCATCCCTTTCAAATCTTTCATAGAGCTGAAGAAGAGAAAGAAGTTCGAGCCGACTTCGATTCGCGTCCGCCACGCGCGAGGTTGTCGAATCACTCGCCTTTGCTCGACGACGTCACGTTCTGCGCCGCAGGGTTGTCGTTGTTCAAAAGTTCGTTTGCCGCGCACGACGATGGCCGGTCGTGGAAAGACCATAGCGGGAGCATCCGCACGTTCCGACTCGTTCGATCTCATTTCCAAGCTCTGGCTAGTTGATCGTAAAGTTCACCGGCGCTGAAGTTTCAGGCAGTGTGCCACCGCCGTAGATTCCGCCTGGGGTGCCGGGATTCGTGACAGTGACTGGCACTGTGCCGCTAGTCGTGTCGGCTGAGCCGGGAACCGTGGCAGTAAGCTGGTTGGCGCTCACGAACATGGTGGTCATGGCCGCGCTGTTGAAGTTCACAGCCGCACCGCTTGAAAAGTTACTCCCGTTAATGGTCAAAGTGAAAGCAGTACCCGCGCTCGCGTTGCCAGGAATAAGCGCGGTAACGGCGGGCATCGTTCCCGCTTGCGGCGGCGTGGTGGCTGGTTTGGAGTAGCCGCACCCCGCTCCGATAGCCAGCAGCGAACCCAACAACACTATTTGTACGATTTTCACGATGGTTCTCTCCTAAGTTTATTAGCCCAAGGAAGCATCGTACGAATGAACAGGAAACAGCATGTCAGGAGCAGGTAATTTTGGTGTCAAGGTTTTGTTTAGGAAGAACTAATTCTTAAGGCTGCGAAGCGGAACGGTGAGGAGGGTCCTCAATGTTGGAGGTGATGATATCGCCGGGCACTCCGAGTCTCGGGTGCGGGTGCCCCAGGTCTCGCCGCTTTTGCGAGACCTGGGAATGGCATTGTTCACTCAACGTGTTCATCCGTCACAGACATCCCATTCGGCTTTTCCTATTCTGTCTATATGCCTCGGGCTCTGCACCGTTTTTATGGCGCCGGTGATTTGCATTTCGTCACGTTCAGTTGCTATCGCCGCCAGTCTTTGCTTGGTAGAGAAGTCCGGCGTGATTTATTTCTTCGAATTCTTGAGCGGGTGCGTCGCCGGTATCGTCTCGTTATCCTAGCCTATGTGGTCATGCCCGAACACATCCATTTACTACTGAGTGAACCGCAGCGCGCAACGCTTTCCACGGTCATCCAGGCGTTGAAGCTCGGGTTCGTGCGGAGTTTATACGGCTCCCCAGGCCTCTGCCGGGGTGCCCCGGGTCTCGCAAAAGCGGCGAGACCCGGGGCACCCAGAGTAGGGGTGAATGATGAACGGATTGATATACGGATTGACGAATACCGCTTTTAGGTTGGTCAAATCTGCCGCGGATGCCGTGTCGGAGCGTAGTGGCAGAGTTGAAACGTCGCAGCATTACGAGTACACGACAGAGGCTCTGAGGGAAAGGTTTAAGGGGAAGACGCTATCTAGCAGAAGTCTGAAAGGCGCGACTGAATACTGGAATGGCACTTGCATGTGATGCGGCAGGAGTAGGATTGAGTGTCTGAGGCGATCTGATGCTGGCATCGGCTG
This sequence comes from Acidobacteriaceae bacterium, assembly GCA_003169715.1. Classification (GTDB taxonomy): domain Bacteria; phylum Acidobacteriota; class Terriglobia; order Terriglobales; family Acidobacteriaceae; genus PALSA-188. The sequence goes on from PNAR01000458.1 coordinate 20,578, forward strand.
GCATCGCTGACAATGAGCCCGCCGTAACCATACCTCTGGTCAGCATGGGAGACCAACCTTTCAACTGGAACGCCGCATGTGGATTGTCTGGAGTTGCGGGTGAAGGCTAGAAACTGTGACGATATGAACCGAACTGTCATTCGGATATTGCTTCTGATGTCGGCGCTAGTCCTTGTTGTGTTCATGGTCGTCGTGTTCAACCAATCTGTTCAGGTAATCCAGCTTGCATGGGGTGTGCATCCACTGCTGGGCAAAGCTGTGCTTTGGGGGCTGGCGGTCGTCTACTCGGCACTCCTCTTGAGCCCGGTGTATCTGTGGCTCCGACTTCCCAAGCAGCTCCAGCCGCCCGCTAACACCGACTGTCCCGAATACGTAGCGTTTCTCGCAGGGATGCGGAAGCGCCTTTCCCGGAATTCGCGGCTCGCAGGGCAAGAGCTTTCAACCGAGACGCACATAGAGGCTGCCTTGCGCACGCTTGACCGGCAAGCCGACAGCATGGTCTCCGACGCGGCCTCCACAGTTTTTCTCAGCACTGCTGTATCGCAAAGTGGCCGCCTAGACGGACTCGTTGTCCTTGTCGCTCAGTGCCGCCTCGTCTGGCAGGTCGCGCATGTCTATCAGCAGAGGCCGTCCCCGCGCCAGTTTGTCCACCTCTACGCAAATGTTGCAACCACCGCCTTCGTTGCCGGAGAAATAGAGGACATCGACTTAGAGGGGCTACTCGCCACGATCTTGGGATCGGGGGTCGCCGCTTTCCCCGGCGTACAATTGCTGGCCAATTCGGTGGTCTCGGGCGCTGCCAATGCCTTTCTCACCTTGCGGGTGGGGATGATCGCCAAGCAGTACTGCAACTGCCTCGTCCGCATCGACCGCAGGTCGATTCGCCGCGCCGCGACCGTTCAAGCCGCAAAGCTACTCGGCAGGATCGTCAGGGACGGGGTAGCACGGATAAGCAAGGCTGCCGTTTCAATCCCGAAAGAGTGGCTAAGGGGACTCGCAGACAGGATTGTAGCTAGATTCGAAAAGGCTGCCGCGACGGGAGACTGAGAAAGCTGTTGGAAAGCGGTGTGCATGCCCAGCTAGTGCACATCCTACTTGGGGATGATATGAAACTGGGGTGATCTTTTACGACAAAGCAAGAGGTCCGGATAGGCAGTGAGTTGTTGGAGTCCATGTATTGGGATTGGGTAAGTCCGCTTGCGCTTGAAAAAGTGATGCTGGCACACAAGCTGACTCAAAGCGGCAAAACGCTAGCGGCCGTCCAATCCCTTATCGCTGCAGCCGAAATCGAACCAACATGGTTTGCACCGCACTTTGCGCTTGGAAGTTGTTTCGCCAGCATCGGCGATCATGAAGAAGCAATGCCCGCGCATAAGAAGGCCATATCCTTAGAACCCGGATTTCCTGCCACACATTACAACCTCGCACAGTCCTGCAAAGCGTTAGGTAATTTCCCCGAGGCAGTACTGGCAAGCAAATGCTACATCGCGCTCAGACCCACAGACCCCGATGGGTATTTCATTCTCGCGACGATATATATGCGAATGCAGCGCCCCACCGAAGAAGTCGAGAGCTATCTCGCAACCTTGAGACTAGATCCGAATCACCTTTTGGCGAACATGAATTTGGCTGTTTCTTATGCAGAATTCGGAAAGCGCGCTCTAGCGGTCCACCACTTCGGTACAGTGATACGCTTAGCCCCAAAAAGCGACGTGGGACGCAAAGCGACTGAATTGTTGGATTCGTTAGGTCACAAATGAACGGGCGGGAATTTCAAGAAATTGCAAAGAGGCTGGAGGAACTCGGAAGGGGGCTTCACTGGACCGTTCTTGGGCTCGATTTTGCCTCAGGTCGCTGCAATGTATCGGGTAAAGACCTACCTTGCTCATTGCGAAGCTTTGGAAATGGATCAAAGGAAGCGCTTGTTTTCTACATTGCACTGCTTCCACCACCGCCGCCATCGAGTTTCACCAAAGTCAAGGCATTCATGGCCTTAGTAAATCCTCTGTTGCAGCAGAAGATCTGTTCAGTGTTAGATGTTGACCATATTCCAGAGGCGATATGCTTTAAGTCAATGCTGAAACGAGAGGCCCACCCGTATGCAGACGGCAGTCTCCAAAATCTCATTGAGACAAACATCGCAGCGGGAAACGTTTTACTGGTTTTGATGGTTTCGCTTCATTTGGGCGGGATAGACCTTGAAGCCGCTGTCCAGAACGTAACCTCGATGCTGCGGAAACTCCGGTGAAAAACAAGCCCTGAGTTCCGTTCCAAACCACAAGTGGGGCCTAACGTCCCTGATATCGACGCTGTGCCATCATTCGTGTTAACTGATCCGGGGTCTCCCCGATGCCTCAACAAAAACCCGTCCGCATTAGCGATCTGGCGAAAGAGCTAGGCGTGAAATCCAATACCGTACTCGAAGGCCTACATTTTGTGGGCATATCCGAACAGATGGCACCTTCAAGCTCTCTGACCCACGAACAAGCTGATCGGCTTCGGCGGTTCATTACAGGAGGGAATGAGTCTGACCCCTCCTCTGAAAAGATGCCGCTAACTCAACTCCGAAGGCCGTCAGCAACCATGAGCCCGAACACCAAGGTTACGCAGCCTCGCAATTGGGTGAACAACCCAAACATATCGTCCGCGAAAGAACGGACCTCGGTACCCGGTCCCTCGGATGAAGCAGCGGATAAGGTCGGGTGTGTTTGTAAGAACAGTAGGACGGGCGGATATAAAAGGATGTACGCGACACAATCTTTGGCTGACGTGGCTTGCGAGGAATCTAAGAAAACGTACGCGGACGGTGATACCCTGTGCGTTTATCAGTGCCCAGAGGCCAAGTGCTGGCACGTTGGGAATAGTGATTGGGTCGATGAAAGTCGGGAAGACAAGGAGCAATCATCAAGGATACGAGAGATACAGGGGACTGATTTGAGAGAACAGGAGACGATGTCAGCGACAGAGGCAGCTAATGCCGAGAAGAGCAAGGCTGGATCTTGGAAGAGGGATGTCGCTGTTGTTGCGGTTGCGGTGGGTAGTTTGGCTGCTGACGGTATTAGAGTTGGAGCCAGAATCTTAGCAAGGAAGCTCCTCGGTCTGCGAGATTTCCTTAATAGAAAGTGAAACTCGATGAGTACAAATGTTTACCCAGGAGCATGAAGGTGAATAAACATATGTCTGAACCAGAAGAACGGGCAATCAATCCTCGCACGGGCAAACCAGGAGGACTAGTACGTGGTGGATCGCAGGGCGCATGGGACCCTGAAAGGATTAGTCGCGACATTGAGGCCGCTTCGGCGGGCTGGTCCACCCTTTGTGGGTTTTGATCTCGGTGAGCATAACACCACTGAGGCTGCCCCATGCGTCGCGGCTTCGACGCGTGGGAATCGGTGCTGCCGAACTCGATTCGTTAGCTACCTCCGGATACTAATCCCGTGCCCGGTTCTTGATCCAAATCGGCGTGCCTATGAATCCGAAGGCCTTGCGGATTTGATTTTCCAGGAATCGCTGGTATGAAAAATGTAGTTGTACTTTCCGGTTGGTGAATAGCACGAACGTGGGTGGAGCGACTGATGACTGCGTCATGTAATAAATTCTGACCTGCTGGCGGGCGGGAACTGCGGCGCGATCGAAATCTACATTCTTCACGAAGCGATTCATCTCTCCTGTGCCGATGCGCTTGCGGCGTTCCGTTGCGACTTCTTTCAATGTGGGGAAGATTTTGTCCGTGCCAGTTCCTGTCGAAGCTGACACAAATAACACCGGAGCATAACTCAGGAATTTCAGCGAATCGCGGAGTTTGTATTCATACGCTTCACGGTCCGCGGGGCGTTTGCTGTCCTGCATTCGCGCAGCCTTGGACTGGCTCGCGCTTCGTTTCTGCCCACTGGTAATTAAATCCCACTTATTCACGATGATAATTACGGAACGTCCACTTTCATGCGCGTAGCCCGCGATGGTCGCGTCCAGAGCGCTTACGCCTTCGGTCGCGTCTATCACCAGGATTGCGACGTCGGCGGCTTCGAGGTGCTTGCGCGCCATGACCACGGAAAGTTTTTCGGCCATCAAATGCGTCTTGCCTTTGCGGCGAATTCCGGCGGTGTCAATGAAGCGGAACTTCTGTCCATCGCGTTCGACAATCTCATCCACAGCATCGCGAGTGGTGCCGGGAATCGGAGAAACAATAGCGCGAGATGTTCCCGTAAGCCGGTTCAGAAGAGTGGATTTGCCAACATTCGGATGTCCGATGATAGCGACTTTGGTTTCTTTCGGGGCGTCGGATTCGGCTTCGGGATCTTCGCCGTCGACTTCCTCCGTAAACTTTGCTTTCTCCGGAGTTCGGAATTCCGCTTTAGCGTCGGGGATGGCCGTCTCCAATTTCAATGCCTCGAAAATAGAATCCAGCAGATCGTCAACGCCGCGTCCGTGCTCGGCGGAAATTGGGAAAAGTTTTCTGATGCCAAGGCGATGAAATTCGTCTGCGAGGCGCTCTTGTTTGGTGCTATCAATCTTGTTCACCGCAAGAAACAGAGGCTTGCCGCCGCGAATCATCAGACGTGCCAGTTCGAGATCGGGGCCAGTAACCTCGGTTCGTCCATCTATCACCATGATGACCGCATCCGATTCCGCGAGCGCAACTTTCGCCTGCCGGAAAATTTCCGAGGGGATGAAATCTTTATCTTCAGGAATGATTCCGCCGGTATCCACGATTCGAAGGCGATGTCCGCGCCACTCGGCCTCGCCATAAAGCCGGTCGCGGGTGATGCCGGGCTCGTCGCCAACAATGGCCCGCCGGGAGCCGACAATGCGATTGAACAGGGTGGATTTGCCCACATTCGGACGGCCCACAATGGCAAGCGTAGGCACACCCGCCGCCGGAAGTTCGCTCATCGCACTGGATCTGATTCGGGTCATAAGGGGCCGTCGTTGGTCGTTCGTCGGGGATCGTCGGCTAAATCAAAAGCCGAGAGCTCGTGGCCAACGACCAACGGCGAACGGCCAACGACGGGGTTCAAGCAATACTACGCCCTGCGCCGCGCGAACTGCGGGAGCGGGCCGCACGGAAGGCTTCGACGCGATTGCGTCCGGCGTGCTTGGCGCGATAGAGGGCTTTATCGGCAAGATGAATGACCTGCTCCACTTCGTGGATTTTTGAATTGGATTCCGCGACGCCAATGCTTACGGTTACTGAAAGTTCGCTTTGCGCCGCGGTTTCCGGCAGCTTCCTCGCCGAAGCTTTCTTGATCGAAGTCTTGCGTCCATCATTCCGGCGATCCGGCCCGCGAGCTTCGGACCGCCTTTCCGGCGCCGAGCGCAATCGGAAACTGGAAGCCTCAATCGTTGAACGCAGCATTTCCAGATGCTCCAAAACTTCCTTCATCGGCTTGCCCGGAAACAGAATGGAAAATTCCTCGCCGCCAACGCGAAAAGCCTTGCCACCGCCGTTGACCGCCGCAAGCCTTCCGGCAACTAATCGCAAAACCTGATCTCCGGTCTCGTGGCCATATGTGTCGTTAAAATTCTTAAAGTGATCAATGTCAACCACCGCGACGGAATAAGGAACGGTCAGACCCGGCAACGCCTCGTTGAATGCGCGGCGCGACGGCAGACTCGTGAGTTCATCCTGATATGCAAGGGCATATGTGTTTTCGATAACCGAGCTGACGAGAATCAGTCCTGCGGTAGCGAAGTAGGCAGTCCCATCTTTGCTGATTCCTCCGCTTTGCAGGCCCATGAACGCCGCTCCCGCCGACCAAAGCAATCCACTCTCGAGCGGTTTGCGATAGAGAAAAAATCTCAGCAGCAGAACGGCGAACGCGATAACGAACGTGATGAATCCCAATTGCGGCAAAGTTGTCCAATGAGACCGGCCCGCGCCGAAAATCGAGTTGTGAATTAAAGCGGGTCCAGCTCGCTCTCTGGGACGGCAAATCACCGCGACGAATACGGATTCAAAAAAAAGCAATGCGACACGCGACGCGATGGCAGGAATTGCGAATCCCCGCTCGCGAACGAATGCAACAAAAATGAAATTCAGCGGGACTAAAACAGCAACCGCCTCAAACGCAATGCGTCCTGGTCCGAAAAAAGCTGGTTTACCTGAAGAAAAGAAATCAATCGCGCGGTAAGCCAACAAAAGCGTAATCAACGCAAAGAGGATGCGGCTTGAATGAAATCGCCATGCCAGCAAGGCTCCGGCGAGGAGTACTGCGTAAAAATAAAACTGGATCGCCGCGGCAGAAAGCCGCACCACGCCAGTGGCGAGTAGCAACATCGAAGCCAACAGCAGTATGCCGC
>PNAR01000523.1 GCA_003169715.1 Acidobacteriaceae bacterium
CAGTTGAACTGGGTCGTTGCCCGCTTCAGGAGGCCCACTATGCAACTGAGACTGAGCACCAGAACTGTGGACGACGGCGTCCTTATCGTGGACTGTATTGGCCGAATCGTGTTTGGCGAGGAGTCTGCCCTGCTTCGTGACACCGTGAAAAAGCTGCTGACGCATAGCAAGCGAACAGTTCTGAATTTGTCCGGCGTCACCTACATTGATAGCGGAGGCCTGGGAACTCTGGTCGGGCTTTACACGAGCGCGCGGAACAATGGTGGAGCGTTGAAGCTCGCTAACTTGACGCAGCGCGTCGGTGACCTGTTGCAAGTCACAAAGCTGGTTACTGTTTTCGACGTTTACCCTAGCGAGAAGGAAGCCGCGGAGTCGTTTGGCAAGGGCGCGGTCGCGTAACAGCGGTACGAACAACCACCACGGCGGAGCAGCTGAAGCTAATTCATCGAGAAAGTTAGTTCAACTTCCCGGCTCCCCTTCCTACCGATTGCCTTCTTCCAAGGCGGAGGTCCATGCTTTCGGGGTCGCGCCGAATGTGCGGCGAAAGGTCTCGACAAAAGCACTCGATTGGCGATAGCCAACCGCGAATGCGACCTCTTTGACCGATCCTCCCGCGACCAGTAGTTCAACCGCTTTTGTTAACCGAACCTGTCGTCGCCAGGATTCGAAATCGATGCCCACATTTTTCCTAAACATCCTCTGGACAGTTCTGACGCTCACCCCAATATTGGCACACAAACCAGCCAGGGGCCGCGAGCGGGAGGGATCGGCGAGTACGGCCCGCGCTACTGACAACGCTCGTGGTTCCGTGGGCATTGTTACGAAGGTCGGTATCGAAGATGCCTTCTTGAGCTGCACGATGACCAGATCGCGGAGCGCAAGCTCATGAATGTTTCTCGTGCGAAGTTGGCCGATGCGTACGGTCTCGACGATCAATTCTCGTAATAATGGCATCACATTTAGCACGGAACAACTGGAGTGAGAGAGGGAGATCAGTCCTCGCCGAAAGTACAAAGTACGCATGGAAACGGGTCGGGCCATTTGAATTCGATGGGCTGTCGCTGCTGGAATCCAGAGCGCAAAGTGCGGAGGAATCAACCACATGCTCTGGCCGGAATGAACTTCCATGATGCCGCTAATCGCGTAAATCAACTGATCCGATCCGTGCGCATGCTCGGGAACCTGAAATCCAGCTTGGTATTCGTACGCCAGAGTCGCGACCGAGACGCCGGGCTTCGGATCATATCCGCTAATAATTTCGGTGTGTCGCAATAAAGATATATTATGGCGCAGCAGTATCCTTGCGCCACACAAAGAAACAGCGCATGATTACTCGCATGTCACAGCATTCAGGACTTAGCGACTACGACATCATCGCATTCGTCACTATTGTCAACGTGGCCCGCGCCAAAAAGTTCTATGCTGAAACGCTCGGCCTAAGACTGGTGAGCGAAGAGCCACCGTTCGCATTGGTCTTCGATGCCAATGGCATCATGCTTCGACTCGGAATGGGCAAAGAACTTCCAACGGCGGACGGAACGGTTTTGGGGTGGCGGGTGCCCGATATAACCGCAGCAGTTAAAGACTTAAAGCAAGCCGGAGTCCGTTTTGAACGTTACGAGTATATGAAACAGGATGACTGGGGAATCTGGACGACTCCCACCGGAGCCAAGGTCGCATGGTTTAAGGATCCCGACGGCAATGTTCTTAGCATCTCGGAGCATCTAGAGGCGACGAAATGAACCTGGTACATCGCTGGCTGTGTTCTTCTTCGCGATGGAAGCAGGCCGTGAAGCAGCATATCGTTCCCTGGACGCTCGAGGGCATAGACTTGGGACCCAAAGTGCTGGAAGTAGGTCCGGGGTATGGTGCTACGACAGAGGTATTGTCTAGCCGTGTCGAGCAACTCACCTGCGTGGAAATCGATGCCAAGCTTGTAGAAGTCCTACGGCGTCATACGTTGAAAAAGAACGTGACCGTTCTTTTGGGGGACGCCACGGCCATGTCATTTCCGGATGCTACTTTCGATGGGGCAGTATGCTTCACGATGCTGCACCACATCCCATCGGCGCAATTGCAAGATCTTCTGTTAGCAGAGATTGCGCGTGTCTTGCGCCCGGGCGGTATCTTTGCGGGCACAGATAGCCTCGACAGCCGATTCTTTCGGCTCCTGCACTTTTCTGACACACTGGTTCTGATCAAGCCAGATGCGTTCGCGCATCGCCTTGAGGCCGCTGGTTTCGAAGACGTAGAGGTGAATGTGAATCCCTACGCGTTCCGATTTCGGGCGCGCAAACCTTCGCCGAGCTAACAAGACAAGATTCTTCGCAAATATCGGAAAGTCTCCTCTCTTCTTTGAAAACTTCGGGCAAGTGCTCTACTTTTTGTAAATCACAATTTAGCAACTGCTGAATAATGCTTTTCTGTTTTCACCATCAAATAGACTTCACCGGAATCAACGTTAAGTCTTCCACGAGTCCAACCTCTTTTTGCAGAAACGGCTCCGCGTACGTTACGCCGCCCAGCATCCCATAAAATCTCGCCATAGACTCGATCCTCGCCCGGATCTCAGCCTCCGCCGGAAATAAATCCTTCCCCGCTTCCTGATCGCTGAACTGCGTCTTATACGCCATCAATGATTGAAGGCGAGCCTCGAACTGCTCTGTGATGTCCACGACAAACGTTGGGCGCACGTCATAGTAGAGCGTCGCATAAATAATTTTGAATGGACGATGGGGCGCGTTCGTCGCTCCAATCGTCTCGCTGAAAGATGAATGTTGGCTGCCGAGAGTATGTTTCACGTCCAGCTTTGATAGTCCTGCCAGGAAGCACGCCTCATATCCCAGAATCGAAGCCGTATAGTGATCCGGATGGCGTCCTTTCCAGTAGGGAAGTATGACCACCCTCGGCCGCTGCTCGCGTATAACGAGTGCAACCTTGAGGCGATTCTCCCATGTGTTCTCAACCCGCCCGTCGGGAATGTCGAGAGCCTGACGCCATGCCACAGATAATATTTTCGCAGCCTCGCCAGCTTCTCGCGCGCGGTCTTCAGCGCTGCCTCGCGTCCCCATTTCTCCTTGAGTCAGATCGAGGATTCCGGTGCGATGACCTTTTTGCGCCATCTTAAGCAACGTGCCGCCGCAGGTCTGTTCAACATCGTCCCGATGAGCGGCAACCGCGAGAATGTCGAGAGGGGGGCTCGCCATTTCAGTTCAGGTCGCCTTGTTCGATCACAACATTTTCGCGCACGATCATGCGATGCGCCGCCATTTCCTTCAGGGTGGGAAGAACGCGGTTCACGTGCTCGTCGGTATCTACGAAAATAATAATCAAAGGAAGTTTGCCGCCCGCATCCACCAGGTGGCTGGTCTTTACCCGCTGCCGTCCCATGAATCCGCCGATGGCATGCACGGCGGTTGCGGAAAAGACATTTTGCTCGCGCAAGTAGTTGAGGATTTCCATGTGCAGAGGGCGATTCTTCCACTTGTCGCCTTCGGTGAGATAGATCGTGACTTGAACTGCCATCGCGTCTGGCATTTTACAGCACCCGTGCCAAAGCCATGCCGGCAAGGGCCGCTCCGAGGCACAAAACATTGTTGCTGAAAAAATTAACCAGCATCAGCAGCCATTGTCCTTGCTCGAAATAGGCCATGGTTTCGAATGCATAGCTCGAGAAGGTAGTGAATGCCCCGCAGAATCCCACGACGACCAGCAACCGCCATCGCGGATTGACCAGAACTCGTTCCGTAGTCCAAATTACAAAGAATCCAACGATTAGACTGCCCAGGATGTTGATGATCAATGTGCCGTAGGGAAACACAGGCCCGAGTATTTTGGCGGCGTAGCGGCTGAGAAAGTAACGGGCGTTGGCGCCGAAGATTGCGCCGAGGGATATGGCTAGAAAATCTCTGAAAGGGAAATCGGTCACGGAGCTCTCCTACAAAAAATTTGTAGGAGTTATCAGCCTCTCGGTGAGTAAGCGGTTATGGCGAACTCCATCGCCACGAATATTGTAACAGTCCCCGCGGTCCAATCAATCAACGGGCAGTATCTTTGGCTTTGGAGGTGGAATGTAGCCTATTGAGAGGCCCTTCTCGATAAACGGTAGATCGTCCGGGTCAGTGACTTCAACTTTTCCCTCTGCGGCCAGCTTATACGGGGCACCAAGCGGGTCGCGGGGACTACCTCGCAGCATCCCGGCCGATTCCAGTTCAGAAAATGACGCAGCGAAGTGCCCGGTCTTGTCGCGATAACGCGCTTGCAACGCTTCCAGATTCGTAACATCATCGTCCACCTGCAAGGCGCGCAGATGCGCGGCTGCGTTTGCCTTGATGTCCTTATTCGTCGTGGTCTCAAAAGTTGTAGTCCATAGCATGCGCGCCATTTGAGCCTCCCCGCCCTTTTGGGCCGCGAGCGCGGCCATAAGTTTCAGAAAAGGGTGTGCGTCTGGCAAGCGAGAGCCGCGCGCGAATGCGTCTGCTGCGTTCCGGTAGTCTTTCAGGTCGAGGTAGTAAATGAATCCCAGGTCGTAGTAAAGGTGCCATTCGTTGGGATTGCTACGTATCCCTTGCTTCACGAGCGCGACGGCTTCGTCCGGCATTCCCGCGCCCTGGGGCGGTTTCGCCGTCAGGAAGTTGGACCCGAATTCATACGCCACCAGCAGTTTGGGATCGAGAGTAGTCGTGATTTCCAGCAATGGGGCAAGGAGTTTATAGTCTTCCGCGCCCTGCACGTGTTTGCTGCCGAAATATTGAACTGCGCGGGTCCAGTAAATGTCCGCCAGCAACCCGCTGTAGCCGAGGCTGATTCGCTTCAGAGCCTGCGGTGACGAAACATATAAGACTTCTTCAAGCGTCGCGTGGCTGCGTAGTTCATCCAGCCGATGCAGGGTTAGAACTGAAGCGGCAAGGCACAGAACCAACAGGGAACCGGCAACCATCGTAATTTGCGAGCGCTTCATTTCAGGTTCCGGCGTTCAAAGATCAGTACCGCCCCGCAAATCGTCATGGTGGCGTAGATCAGTGCATAGGCCGTGTTGTAGAGAATCAGTTGCCCAGAAACCGGCTGTCCGTGCGCGACCGGGGTAATCACGTTCAAGGCTGAGAAATTCGGCACCAGATACGCAGCGCCCGTGGCTATCCAGCGAGTGATGCCCTTTGTCATTCTGGCGAATCCGCGCAGATCTTCCGCAAATGCGCCGACGATAAACAACGAAAAAGCGAACACAGCCGACATCAGCGGAGAAGAGAAAGACGAAAACAGCAAGGCTAATCCGGTAACGATTACGAACTGAAGAATAATAAAATACAAGGCCACGAGCACCCATGCATCCGGCTTGGCGAAGTGATGCGCGACGTACAATAAGGCTCCGAATACGCCGATCGCCATAAAAAAGGTATTCAAAACCAAAGTCCCTACCAAGCCCAGAAATTTGCCTACGACAAATTCCCAGCGGCGCACTGGACGGGAGAGCAGTGTATATAACGTGCGCTTGTCAATTTCTTTCGAGACCAGTCCAATGCCGATGAAGATCGAAATCACTACTCCAAAGAGAGAAACCGCGGTAAGTCCCAGGTTGATGACCACGAGTTTCTCGATTCCAACCGAGATCTGGCCCACCAAAATTGCGGCGCCAGACATGAGCACCGCGAAAGCAACCAGGTTATAGAGCACGCGGTCGCGCACCGCCTCGCGAAAGGTGTTCAGCGCGATAGGGAAGACGCGACTCATGGGCGCGGCTTTCATGGGCGGACCTCGGCGGCTGCTTTTCCCGGCTGCAATTTGCTGACATAGTAGGCTTCGAGCGAATTTCTCACGGGGCTGAGCGAGATTAAACGCAGATGCGCGTTTCGCAGGGCGTCCAGGGCGGCATCCTGACATTCCTCGGAGACGATGGCGCGAACTGTGTCTCCCGTGACATGGCAGTCGGCGCCAAGGCCCTTAAAAGCCGGAGGGATAATCCTGCCTGACCAGATGATTTCGACCTTGCCGCGAACCCCTGAAGTCAGATCGGCAACCGCTCCAACGCCTTTCAATTCGCCATCGTGAATAACGGCCACGCGATCGCAGAGAGCCTCGGCATCGGGCAGAATGTGGGTCGAAAAAAAAACCGTCTTGCCTTCGTGCTTGAGTTGCTCCATGAGATCGCGCACATCGCGTCGGCCCAACGGGTCGAGGCCCGACATTGGCTCGTCGAAGAAGAGAAGTTTGGGATCATGGAGAATAGCTTGAGCGATTCCGACCCGCTGTAACATGCCTTTGGAAAATTTCCGCAATTGCAATCCCGCGACATTCGGCAACCCAACCTTCGCCAACACTTCGTCGGCCTTGCGCGAACGCTCTTTCGCTGCCACGCCAGAGAGCTGCGCATAGTACTCCAGCAATTCGCGCGCAGTGAGATAGTCATAGAAATACGGTTGCTCGGGAAGAAATCCAATCTGCGCCTTCATCCGCGGATCGTCGAGTTCCATACCCAGGATTCGCGCCGTGCCCGAGGTCGGAAACACGAGACCCATCAACAATTTGAGTGTGGTAGTCTTGCCCGCGCCATTCGGACCCAGGAACCCGAAAATCTCGCCTTCTTCGACATTCAAGTGAAGCGGACGCAACGCGTGCTTGGGAGTCTTTCCCCAGAAACCTACGTTGTATGTTTTTTCCAGTCCAAGAATTTCGATTGCAAGCATGGTCCTGCTAAACCCTCTTTGTGAAATTATAAGCAAATCTGCTGGTTTGGAGAGATGTGCTTGGGGCGTTGTTGATTACGAAAGTCAAAAATAGGAAAAGGGGATCAACTCACACTCAGCATTATTGTGATGGTGGAAATGCTTCGCAGGCCGCAATGGTCGTAGGCATAGCTCCGGCTACGGCTGTGCTGCGAAGGACGCTATCGTCATTTGCGCAGAAGAGGTGAAAGCCCGTTGAGCCATAATTGGTCGGGATGGATCCAACAACACAACGTGAATTTATTCCGCCCGCAGAGATTCCGGTGGCACTGAATACGTATCCACTCTTTCCTGCGCTTCCGGGAATCGCGGTTGCCAGGAAATTGTCCAAGAAGCATCCAGTTGCAGCAGAGGCCGTACACGGCGACGGTCCACCAAGATTCGCAAGGGCGGCAGCGTATCCTACGGAGGGGTATGCATTAGCATAGCCCACTTCAGCAATCATGATCGCGTGGACCGAGGCCGCTGCAGAAGCCTCATTGGCCGAGGTTCGAGCCCGTAACAAATTTGGGATCGCAATCGCAGCGATGATAAGGATGATCGCTACCACGATTAGCAGCTCAATCAGCGAAAATCCCTTTTTGCTTTGCATTGGTTCCCCCACGCCGTTTTAACCGTTCGAGTCGAATTACGCTAAATATTCAGCACCTTAATGGCCGTTTCGATCGTACAGACACATATCTGAAGTAAGCGAGACGCCATACCCAAGAAACTGAAGCCGGACTGCTAGCGTAAATTTCGCGCCTCAATCCCAACGAACTGCCTGCCAAATAATCTGGGTACGAAATAAAAGGCACCGGACCTTCCGGTGCCCAGGCTTGTACCCTCCCCCAGGTACTTCGCCAAAAATCATTACTTCTACGCTTTGGATTGAAGCACGCCACTGTCCAAACGTTGCAATCTCGCCCGCGACCAGAAAGTGCGACCTATCCCCTTTTGTTTAAAGAGTCTGTGGCGCAGCCGTGAAAATAGCTGGAACTGCAATGTATAGGGACTGGGCGGCCTTGACAAATTATCGCTTCAAAATGACAAATTTCGGCAAGCACAACTTAGGGAAAATACGCCCCCGGGGATCAAACTGTCACTGGCTCCAAATCAAGAAAGAAAGAAAAGAGTAGTGGATGATCCCACTACCCCATTGTTCCACGCCCACGGCGGTCAGGTTAGCTGCCGAGTGAAGGAAGCGCAACGCAAGTGTTATGCGCGATGGCCCCTGCAATGGCGGCAGTGTCCTTCCGAACCACTGCGTCTTCAATTGAGCAGAACGAGTTAACGCCGGTGCTATTCACCGTAATCGGATACGCGGTAGCTTGGTACGAGCCAACGGTGGGAGCGGTGGTGAGGTAATGATAGCCACTCTTGCCGGCTCCGCTGTTGTCGGTCGCGAGTGTGTTATCAATTAAGCAGCCTGTCGCGATTGCCGCAGTGCAAGGTCCCGTGCCTCCCAGGGCCGCCAACGCCCCATACCCGGTGGCGGGGTAGGCCGTGACGTAGCTTACCTCAGCCGTGTTGATGGTACGGATGGACGCGGCAGCAGCCGATTCGTTAGCCGCGATACGCGCTCTCAGTAAGTTTGGAATGGCGATCGCGGCGATGATCAGGATGATCGCAACCACGATCAAAAGTTCGATAAGTGAAAAACCCTTTTGTTTCCGCATCGCTACGCCTCTCTATACAGGCCCGAAATTCGACCCTTCGCTGAAGATCAAAAAAGGGGCAGGTAGTCTTGCCTGCCCCTTCGCGCGCATCCTTGCTGGACACGAAGCTCAAGTTAGCTGCCGAGTGAAGGAAGCGCAACGCAAGCGTCGTGGGCGATTGCACCTGCGGTAGCTGCGGTCTGCTTGCGAACTACTGCGTCTTCAATCGAACAGAAAGAGTTGACGCCAGTGCTGCCTACCGTAATCGGGTACGCCGTGGCCTGGTACGAGCCAACGGTGGGGGCGGTGGTGAGGTAATGATAGCCACTCTTGCCAGCGGCGCCATTGTCGGTTGCGAGGGTATTGTCAATGAGGCAGGCGGTGGCGATCGCCGCAGTGCACGGCCCTACACCACCCAGAACTGCTAAGGCCCCGTATCCGGTGGCGGGGTATGCCGTGACGTAGCTTACCTCAGCCGTGTTGATGGTCCGGATGGACGCCGCCGCCGCCGACTCGTTGGCTGCGATACGCGCTCTCAGTAAGTTTGGAATAGCGATGGCGGCGATGATCAATATGATCGCGACCACGATTAAAAGTTCGATAAGTGAAAAACCTTTTTGTTTCCGCATTAAATTCTCCTCTTCCCAGTAACTAGACGTTTTGACTCAATTGCAGATCATCTCCGCAGTCGCGTCGCCGTCATCTGATTTATTAGGAGAAATTAATTTGGTTCCCAAATCTTAGTGCATTTCAGAATTTTCCATCGGGGCTTGCGTGAGCAAATGAAAAAGGAGCAGTGGCTGAGCCACTACTCCTTTTCGTTGTTACTGTTCGCTTGTTCCTATACTAACTAGCTGCCGAGTGAAGGAAGCGCAACGCAAGTGTCGTGGGCGATTGCACCTGCGGTAGCTGCGGTCTGCTTGCGAACCACTGCGTCTTCAATCGAACAGAACGAGTTCACGCCGGTGCTGTTCACGGTAATCGGGTACGCCGTAGCTTGGTACGTACCCACGGTGGGGGCGGTGGTGAGGTAATGATAGCCACTCTTGCCGGCGCCGAGGTTGTCGGTCGCAAGCGTATTATCTATCAAGCACGCTGTCGCGATTGCCGCAGTGCAAGGTCCTACACCTCCCAGAACTGCCAATGCCCCGTATCCTGTGGCTGGGTAGGCCGTGACGTAGCTTACCTCGGCCGTGTTGATAGTTCGGATGGACGCGGCAGCAGCTGATTCATTGGCCGCAATGCGCGCTCTCAGTAAGTTTGGAATGGCAATCGCGGCGATGATCAGGATGATCGCAACCACGATTAAAAGTTCGATAAGTGAAAAACCCTTTTGTTTCCGCATTAGTTTCCCCTCTTCCCAGTGATTAAGATGTGTTGGTCTAGTTGACCCAGTTGCCGATTACTTCGCACTCGGGAGACCATTCCGTTTCGGTTACCCAAAGGTACCGCCCCAAGTGGGAACGCCCCTTATTTCTTAATAGTTTCTAATCTTTGGATGCCTCTATCGCGGCTAAGGCACTCGCCGTATTTAGCCCGTCTGTGTCATATTTTGTCGGAAGGCTGACAACTTGTGTCAGTTTAAGACGCGACGTGAGACAGTCCCGAAATGGGAATCTTATTAAAATGAACGCCGGCGACCGC
This sequence comes from Acidobacteriaceae bacterium, assembly GCA_003169715.1. Classification (GTDB taxonomy): domain Bacteria; phylum Acidobacteriota; class Terriglobia; order Terriglobales; family Acidobacteriaceae; genus PALSA-188. Next base: position 10,004 of record PNAR01000523.1, read on the forward strand.
CTCTCTTGCGACAAAGTTAGGGTCGTTTCCCTCTGTATTATCCCGCTTTTACTATCATGCAGGTCACGTCGTCGTGCTGCGCGGTGTCCCCGACAAATGCGTCCAAGTCGCTCATTATGCGGACAAGCATTTCGGCCGGCGTTGCAGACGCTCCCGCATTTAGCACGTTCAAGACCCGCTGCTGGCCATACTCTTCACCTGCGGCATTCATGGCCTCAACCAAGCCATCCGTGAAGATCATCAGCCAGTCGCCCGGCTGAAGGACAATTTCTCCTGACTCATAATGCGCATCCGCCTTGATTCCCAGAGGCAGGCCTCCGTTCGACAAGTATTCGAGGGCCTGAGACGAACTGCGCAACAAAATCGAGGCATTATGGCCGGCGTTGATGTAAGTCAAACTCCGCGAGGCGGGGCTAAACTCGCCCAGAAAAGCCGTGGTGAAGCGCAACCCATTCTGGCTGTTGGAGCAGGCGTAGCGGTTCATGCCTTCCACTAGTTCCGTGAGAGTACAGGATGTCGCTGACAGCGTTTTGAGACTGGCTTGAAACGTCGCCATGAGCAGCGCGGCGGGAATACTCTTGCCCGCGACATCGGAGACAGCTAACAGGAACTTAATTTCCTCCGACTGTTGGGAGGGGCGCGGGAAGACGTCATAGAAATCTCCCGCAACCGTGTTCGCGGGGCGGGTCGCGAAAGCGATCGCAAGATTGGGAACAATTGGCGGTGTTGCCGGCAACAGCCAGCCTTGAATGTCGCGTGCAATTTCCAGATCGCGTTTCATTACCACGCGGTCCGCAATTTCCAGCATCAACAAAATAAATAACAGCGCGCCGCCAAAGAAATGGAAGTCGAATTCCTGAACCTCAACCTCGCCTGCCTTGCCGTGATAGCTGAAACCGCCAGCTGGAAAGATCAAGAGCACAACTCCGAGCAGCAATAAAACTCGCCGCGCTGGAGTGAGCTTTTCCAGGATCGCCCAGGCAAACTCCTGCGCCGTGTGAAAAAAATTATGGCGTCTGCTTTCACGAGGCGACTGGGCGTTGAAATCCCGCTGATAAAGCCGGTAGCTGGATCGGGCATCCACATGGAACTGCTTCCAAAGTTGACTGAGCTCGAGCCCCTCGGTTACGCGCTGCCAGAACGTGTGGATTTGAGCGAATATCTCGTGCCTGGGCGGCCGCTGTGATGACTTATATTGTGTCCTGTATGCCATTGAGATGAGCAGCGATTATACCGTTACGATGACGGCGTGTTGAATGGACAGGCGCTTACGGTAGGCCGCGGACAGGAATGCTTTGTCGCCGATTTACGGCGAGGTCTTGGCTTCGGTTGCAGGCTTCTCGAACAACCGGGAATCTATTTTCGGATTGATCTCTATTTTGTTGAGTTGCGCCGCGCTCGAATCCTGACCGTTTTGTTTATTTTTACGCAGGTAGGGAAGTGTTAACCCGTCCACCGTCTTCCAGTCTTCAAAAATGGTTTTATCGTGCGAGGGGCCAGCGGGACTCATTGACTCATAAGTTTCGCGCAAGACGCGTCCGCTCTGAGGATCAACGAACCAGCGGATACTGACTCCAGCGCCATTCACATCAAGCACACTACCCTCGCCAGCTTTCTCACTTGCGGCGGCCGAAAATATGAACGCTGGATCATTCAGGTGTTGTCCGATGAAAACAAGATCACGGTGAATTTGCTGCATGGTTTCGGTCTTTTGTGCGGCCGGCATATCTCGCACACCCATGCCTTCGGCTGACATGAATCCCGCGTCTGGCGTCACCACGATTGTCATGGTCCCCTGCGGCGCTTGCACCTCGGCGCGCATGTGATCGGGAAAGACAATTGTGCTTTGAATACTAAGAGCCATATCTCCCTGAGGAGTTTTTCTCGTCAGGGTTAACTCGGATCGAAGCGATTTCACGGATTGAAGTTTGGCCAGCCCGCCCATTGCGTCCACCACTTTCGCAGCCAATGCTTTCCCTTCGGGATTGGAGGCCGACGGCTTCTGCGCTGGTTCCTCGGATTTCGCTCCCGGCGGAGGCGGAATCGTGATATCCACGTTGGTCACGGTCCCAAGCGAGGATAGAGGCTTATCGAATTCGGCAGTGTTGCCCACGACCAGCACTTTGAGTTGATCTTTATGCAAATATTTGGGGATGATGCGGGCTACGTCCGCAGCCGTAACTTTTTCAATTCCGGCGCGAAAGCGTTCCAGAAAGTCTTGCGGGTATCCGTAAAACTCGTACCCCATACGTTCGCGCAAAACTTTGTCCGGCGAATCGAAGTTGAAGACGAACGAATTTAAAATCGAGTCTTTGGCGCGCTGTACTTCTTCCGGAGAGATGGGATTCGTTTGCAGTTCGTCTATTTGCTGATAGAGCGCACGGATAGATTCAATCGTGGTTGCGCTCTTCGTGCCCATTGCCAGCCGCAAAATTCCTGGATGGTCGTATCGAGCGCTGATTCCTCCGCCGACGGAATAAGCAAGGCCCTGTTCGGTGCGAATGTTCTTGAATAGGCGTGAGGCAAATCCGCCGCCGAAAGCCTCATTGAAAACGTTAATCGCGTAATAGTCCGGATTGTCGCGAGTAACACCGAGTTCCACCATCTGAATCGTGCTTTGGTTAACGTCCTCTTTCGAGACGAGATAGTAGCCCGGCTTTTCAGGATGAAATTCAATTTCGGGTTTCTTCTCTTCCGCTCCTTTCGGCCAGTCTCCGAAAGCCGCGCGCAGCCTAGCTTCCATGGCGGCGGAGTCAAAGTCTCCGACCACCCCTAAAATAATATTATTCGGCTGCACATGCTGCTCGTACCAGCTCACTAAATCTTCTCTCGTTACCGCGGCGACCGTAGCGTATTCGGGATCTCTGGCGTAGGGATTGTCCGCGCCGTAAGCGAGTTTCGCGGCTTCGCGTGCTGCGATGTCGCCAACGTCGTCGTTTCGGCGCGAGATGGCGTCGAACAATTCGCCTTTAGCCAGATCAATTTTGTCCTGACGAAATTCCGGCTGCCGAAGCAAATCATTAAACGTCTTGAAAACGTCGTTAAAATCCCCTTTCAAGCATGACCACGAAATGATCGAGGAATCAATCTCCGGACCTGTTTCCACTTTCGCGGCGCGGACCTCGAGAAAATCGTCCATCTGGTCGCCCGTCTGTGCCTTCGTTCCGCCGGTGCGCCAAACTTCGCCGTAGATATCCATCAAGCCCGTTTTATCGGCGGGTACGGAACGTGAACCGCCGCGAATGCGTGCCACGCCATCAATCAGCGGCAGTTCGTGATCTTCCTGCAGGAAAATCACCATGCCATTCGGCAGTTCGATACGTTTCGGTTCGGCAGGATGAAATGCCGGAAGGGTCGGGATCTTGATCTTCTGCCAATCGGTGGCCTGTGCGAATGATCCCGGAACTGCGGCGATTCCCGCCAAGATGCAAGCAGCGAAGACGACAAATAATCGGGCCTTCATTGCGCACCTCCCTTGCTTACTGCTGTTGCCGGGGGCGGAGCCGTTTCAATCATTCCCACGGTACGATTTCCTTCCACAAAAATTTGATTTGCGACGCGCCGTATGTCCGCTTTGCTCACATTACTTATCTGATCAACCCAGCGAAACAACTCGCGCCAGTCCCCAAATCGCGCCTGATACGTTGCTAGCTGTGAGGCCAATCCCTCATTGCTGTCGAGTCCGCGAATCACGCCGGCTTTAGCCCGTGTGCGAATCATTTTTAGTTCGTCGTCGCTGATATCTTCATTCTTCAGCCGTTCGAGTTCGGCGTGAATGGCCGGCCCCATCTCCTCTGGTTTGTGGCCGGGCAGCGGTACCGCATAAAAAGCAAACAGATGCGGATATTTCACCCCGGGATAATCGGTGAAACCTTCCGCATCGGATGCGATCTTCTTATCCCGCACCAGAGAGCGGTAGAGTCGCGAGGTGCGCCCGTCAGACATTAAATCGGCGATCGCGTCAAAAACCACATCGTCAGGACTGTGATAATCGGGCCGATGATAGCCCTCAATATAAATTGGCTGCGATTTTTCATGCAGGATCACACGCCGTTCGGCATTCTGTGGAGGCTCGGTGGTAATCCGTTCGTCCGGTTTCGCATGGGAGGGAATCCGTCCAAAATACTTCTCGATAACCGGCATCGCCTCAGAGGCTTTTAAATCGCCTACCACAGCTACCGTCATATTGGATGGAATGTAATACTCGTGGAAAAATTGCAATGCGTCGGTCGCGGAAAAAGTATTTAGATCCGACATCCAGCCGACAGTCGGCCGATGATATTCACTCGCCTGAAATGCTGCGGTTGTAAATTGCTCCAGCAATCGCCCAAACGGTTCGCTATCCACACGCATGCGGCGTTCTTCAATCACTACATTGCGTTCCTTGTAAAATTCGCGCATGACCGGATGCAGGAACCGCTCGGATTCGAGATATGCCCACAGTTCTAGCCGGTTTTCTGGAAACGAATAATGATAGGCGGTCTCGTCATCGGCGGTGAAAGCATTCAGGTCCTCGCCGCCATTGTTCTCCACAATTTGGCCGAACTGGTTGACGATGACATATTGGCTCGCGTCTTTAATCAAATCTTGCCATGTCTTTTCCAGCGTTTTGACCTTCGCATCATCGTGGCCGATGGTTTTGTCGCGCTCGGCAATGTAGGCGGCGTAGGCAGTTTCGACCTTGGCCAGCGCCACCTTCTCGGCGGGATAATTCTTGGTGCCGATTTTGTCGGTGCCCTTGAACGCCATGTGCTCGAACATGTGGGCGAGGCCGGTGGCCCCCATGGGATCCTGCGCGGAACCGGCGTCCAC
>PNAR01000242.1 GCA_003169715.1 Acidobacteriaceae bacterium
CATTTTCATAGAAGGATGACGTCCGTGAGGAATGTGCAGATTGAGCTAATCATTGAAATCCAACTAAATGTCCATTCAACTTTCCTCAACGCAGAAATATATTGACGTTCTGTCGAGGCTCGTATTCCTGGGGTACTCAAATGATTTCTGTGTTCCTAACAAAAATCTGGAGTCAATCCTGCCGGACTCGGCACACGTGGCTGGCTTGAACGAGGAAGGACGTGCAGAGTTTCTTCGCCTTGCTGACATGCACCATGTGGCTGTTCGTGCACTACAGATATTAGAAAAATGTGCGAATGCTTTAGGAAATGAATCTGTGCGTGACTGGTGCCAGAGGGAACTCTCGAAGGAACGGTCGCGAATTGAACATGCGGTAACATCTCTTTCTCCCATCTGCGACGCTCTGGACGCGGCGGGCGCAAAGGTGGCGGTCATCAAATCGCTCGACCATTGGCCTGATCTTGGTTCAGATTTGGATCTCTACACGATTGGCGATCGTTCAACTGTCACTCGGGTAATGTCCGAAAAATTTCAAGCGAAGTTGGAACCGCGCAGTTGGGGGGACCGCCTCGCGAACAAGTGGAATTTCAGTGTTCCCGGCCTTCCGGAGTTGATTGAGATCCACATTGGATACCTCGGACAAACTGGCGAGCACAGAGCGCTGGCGCGCCGGGTAGTTGAACGACGGGTGACCAGGACTGTAAATGGTTACACATTTCACGTGCCTGCGCCGGAAGAGCGAGTCGTCATTTCGACTCTGCAAAGAATGTACCGGCACTTCTATTTCCGGCTGTGCGATATGGCTGACTTTGCCCTTTTGTTGCAAACTCGCGCTATTGATTTTGCGGAACTGAAAAATGCCGCCCTGATGGGAGGAATATGGCCAGGCGTGGCGACGTTCCTGCTTTTGGTTTCTGAGTACGCAAAATCATTCGGCGCAAGCGTTCCGGTTCCTGACGAGATTCTCAAATCGGCTTATAGCCAGGACATCCGCGTCAATCTCGGTGGAAATTTCCTTCGCGTGCCAAAAGGGCCGGCCGCTGCTCTCTATGCCTCGCAACTGATGAGTGCAGGCCGGCATGTTGATTTTCGCGCGATGGCTCGCCTACCTCTGTTGCCTCCCCTTGCGATCTCCGCTTTGCTTGCGTACAAACTTACCGGGAGCGACAAAGGCGTGTGGTGAGCTTCTACAGCATCTACCGGATGGGACTCGTCGTCTTTCAGCAGTACACTGAACTTGGAAATTAATTGTCGTAGGTCACCATCAATCGCAACTTTCTTAAGTTGGTTATTAAACGTGTGATCGGGAAAAGTTAATACGATGAAAATCGCCCAAGTCGCTCCACTTTATGAAAGCGTTCCACCCAAACTCTATGGCGGAACCGAGCGCGTGGTTTCGTGGCTCACCGAGGAGCTGGTTCGCCTCGGTCATGAGGTCACTCTTTTCGCGAGCGGCGATTCTTTAACGAGTGCGAATCTGGTTCCCATATGTCCCGAGGCGTTGCGGCTGAACTCCCAATGCATAGATCAGCTCGCGCATCATGTCATCATGATCGAACAAGTGTTCCAGGAGCGGAGCGCTTTTGATCTTGTTCACTTTCACATTGATTACCTGCACTTTTCGGTCAGCCGGCGGGAACAGCTTGTCGGACTAACAACATTGCATGGACGATTGGATCTCCCCGACCTCGTTCCCTTATACCGAACGTTTCCGGAAATGCCGGTTGTTTCTATTTCAGACGCGCAACGAAAACCTTTGCCCTGGCTGAATTGGCAAGGAACCGTACATCACGGACTTCCTGCGAATCAATTCAAGTTCCACGCCGAACCGGGCCAGTACCTCGCATTCCTCGGGCGCACGTCGCCAGAAAAAGGTCTGGATCGCGCTATTGAGATTGCCAAACGCGCGGGTATTCCTCTGAAGATTGCAGCCAAGATAGATCGCGCCGATGCCGAGTATTTTGAAACTCGTATCAAGCCATTGCTTGACCACGGGTTGATCGAGTTCATCGGGGAGATCGGTTTCTATGAAAAGAATGACTTTCTGGGGAATGCCATGGCCCTGCTGTTTCCCATTCAGTGGCCTGAACCTTTTGGTCTGGTAATGATTGAAGCTATGGCATGCGGCACTCCTGTTATTGCTTATCCAGGCGGCTCAGTTGGCGAGGTTATGAAGGATGGCGTCACCGGATTTATTGTTCCAGACGAAGATGAGGCAGTTAAGGCAGTAGAAAGAATTCCCGAAATTGATCGGCAAAAGTGCCGTCATTACTTTGAGCGAAAATTCACTGCCGCCCGGATGGCGCAAGATTATCTCAACATCTATAAGCGACTGGTTCAGCGCGAACCCGCTTCTATCAACATCCCCGACGGAGTGCCCAGTTGGACGAAACTAGCTCCCACCAGTACTACATAGCGGCAAAATCGTCGCCGGCCGACGACCGGGCCGGGGTTCTCAAGTACGGAAAGATGTTCTGCGTCTTTGATCGTTTTGGAGACATTCAAACCTCGGGACTTGGCGAAGAAGGGCTTTTCTTTGAAGGGACTCGGCATCTCTCTCAGTTAGCCGTGAGTTTATGGAATTCACCTCCTTTGCTGCTGAGTTCCACGATTGAGACAAATAATTTTCTCTTCGCCGCAGACCTCGCGAATCTTGACGTTTCTCACAAGAACCAAGTCGTGATCCCCCGCGGAACCCTTCATCTACACCGGTCAAAGTTTCTTTGGAAAGATATGTATTACGAGGAATTCAAGTTCACAAACTATGGTCTGGGACCTCTCAATATTCCGCTCCGGATAACATTTGATGCCGACTTCACCGACATTTTCGAAGTACGAGGAATGCATCGCGAGCATAGAGGACGGCGTTTAGGAACTGACGTGACGGAGAGAACTGTCGTACTCGCGTACGAAGGCCTGGATGGCATCGTCCGCAAGACTCAAGTGCAGTTTGATCCCGCGCCGAAGACCATATCGGCTACGGAAATGTATCGTCAGATCTCTCTTGGCCCAGGCGAAATCGCGGTCTTGCATCTGACCATCTCTTGCGCCGCTAACAATGCGACGCAAAGATTGGACTATTCGTCCGCAATGCAGGGTGCCACTGAGGAACTGAATAACTTCGATGCAGCAGTGCCACAAATTCAAAGCTCAAACTCTCGATTCAACGATTGGGTCCGGCGGTCTTTTGCGGATGTAAGAATGATGACAATTGGAAACCCCGAGGCACATTATCCGTATGCCGGTGTGCCCTGGTTCAGCACGGTATTTGGGCGCGATGGGATTATTACGGCACTGGAAATGCTGTGGCTGAATCCGGCGATTGCAAAAGGTGTGCTGCAATATCTGGCTGCAACCCAGGCCACGGAGGTCAATCCTGCCATAGAAGCGGAGCCCGGCAAGATTCTGCACGAGATGCGGCAAGGCGAGATGGCAAACCTGGGCGAGATACCGTTCGGGCGATACTACGGCACGGTGGACGCGACTCCCCTTTTCATTATGCTGGCGGGCGCTTATTTCGAGCGCACGGGAGACCTCGAATTTTTGCGAGAGTTGTGGCCGCACATTGCATCGGCCTTGCGATGGATTGATGAGTTTGGCGACGTTGATGGCGACGGATTCGTCGAGTACGTACGGCATTCCAGCAACGGGTTGGTGCAGCAGGGATGGAAGGATTCCAATGATTCGATTTTTCATTCTGATGGATCCCTTGCAGAAGCTCCTATCGCATTGTGCGAAGTGCAAGGCTACGTATATGCGGCAAAAATCGCTGCGTCCCGTTTAAATTGTGCATTGGGAAACAAGGATGGATGCGCGGGCCTCTTGGCGGAGGCGGAGCAGCTTAAGGCAAAATTTGAAGACGCTTTCTGGTGTGAGGATTTATCAACCTACGCATTGGCGCTTGATGGCAAGAAGAAACCCTGTCGCGTTCGCGCTTCAAACGCAGGTCATTGCTTGTATACCGGAATTGCGTGTGTGGAACGGGGACGGCAAGTTGCGAAATTGCTTCTTGGAGACGAATTTTGCACTGGATGGGGAGTCCGCACTCTGGCTTGTGGCGAAGCCCGATACAATCCGCTTTCCTATCACAATGGCTCGGTGTGGCCGCACGACAATGCCATCATCGCGTCCGGAGTGGCAAGATATGGATTAAAAGAATTGGCCGGAAAAATCTTGCTTGGGTTGCTGGACGTGAGCAATCAAGTAGATCTTCATCGCCTTCCTGAATTGTTTTGCGGCATCAATCGGAGGCCTGGCGAAGGACCCACCCTGTATCCCGTTGCCTGCTCGCCGCAGGCTTGGTCGGCGGGAGGTGTGTTCCTGGTGCTGCAAGCTTGCCTCGGTATCTCGGTGGACGACAAGAACCGGCGAATCGTATTCGATAACCCTTTTCTGCCCGATGGTATCCCACAGCTCTGGATTCAGGGTTTGGGCTGTGCCGATTCCCACGTCAATCTTTTTCTGGAAAGGCAAGATAACGCCGTCCGGGTGGAAGCCACGGAGAACTCTACAAATATCGAAATTGCCTCTAGGTCGTGAGCCGAACTCCCCTTTCACACGACCTGGCTACAGTGAGAATCGCTAAAGCACATCTTTCCAATATCTACAGCGTCAACCGGATGGTGCTTGTATTGGGGAGAAACTACCATTCACATGTACAAATTCGACACCTAGGTGCTCGCACGGGCACAAGAGAGGTTACACATGAAATTCAAGGGTAAAGCAGTAAGAAATCTCCTCGCGCTCAGCACCGCCGTTCTCCTTCTTTGCTGCATGAGCTGGGCAGCTGACGATAAAGATCAATCCGACATTAACAAGCGCATTGACGCTTCGGCAAATGTGTTGAACGAAATAATGGCAACCCCTGACAAGGCAATTCCTGACAAAGTTATGAGTGATGCGGTATGCATTGCTGTTGTTCCGTCCATGATCAAGATCGCGCTCGGATTCGGCGGCAGCCACGGAAAAGGTATTGCGACGTGCCGCACCGGCCATGGATGGAGCGCGCCTGCTCCGATAACCATCACCGGCGGTAGTTGGGGTTTGCAACTGGGCGGCCAGGCCGTTGACCTCGTAATGATCGTCACCAATGACCAGGGCATGCAACATCTCCTATCGAGCAAATTCAAGATTGGCGCGGACGCTTCGGCCGCAGCTGGCCCGGTTGGCCGTGACGCGGCAGCCGACACCGACTGGAAAATGAAAGCGGAAGTTTTGACTTACTCCCGTGCCCGTGGCGTATTCGCTGGAATTGACCTAAATGGTTCCGCGATTACTCAAGACAAGGACGAGACCCGCATCCTGTACGGAAAGATGGTTTCGTTCGAAACTATCCTAAAGGGCAACATCGCTCCTCCCGAGGGTTCGAGAGCCTTCTTGGCGGCAGTTCGCAAATACGCAGGCCAAGCTAAGGACCAGGGGCAACTAAGTCTCCCCACAAACTCATCAGGACAGTAGCGATATTCGACTGCATCCGCCGGCCAAGGCAGAGACTTTGGCCGGTTTTCGATGCCGCCCTTACTTCTAACACTCGCCAATCCTTAAACCTCAGAATGGGGTAACCAGCAGTTGTGAAATTACATCGAACCGTCGTGCCCAGTAACGATGGGAAGGTGAATTCTCTTTGGACGCTAGCGCTTTACTTGCTCGCCGGGAAATTCAGACGCAATCCCGCACGAAAAAGAATTGGCGGTCCCAAGTTGGTGATTGGCGTACGCGCCACCATATACTGCTGATTTAATATGTTCTCGGCTGCGACGAATATTTCGAGATTCTTTGTAAGCGTTCTTCCGGCGAGAAAATTCATCGTGTAGAAGCTGTCGAGCGGCAACTGATTCTGGTCGTCATCGAACTGCTTTCCTACGAATCTTCCTTGAACGCTAAATAGAAGGACTTTCGGATTCCAATATCGCCCTTCCCATGTAAACGAATGCCGGGGAACCTGCGGGATGTCGAGCCCAAGTAGGGACGAGCTCGCCGGAAAGCTGACCACGGTGGCGTCGGTGAAATCGTATCCTGCCGAAATCTGGATGCTTTTATTCACGTGAAGGACGGAATCAAGCTCAATTCCGCGAGAGCGAGTACGCCCGAGATTTTGCCGTTGCCTTGTAATCAGGGCGGGTGTATTGGAGAGCGTCACATTCTCAATTGGATTCACAATATCGCTCCAAAAGAATGTGCTCCGCAGTTCTAGTTTTTGGTCGAACCCATTGGCGTTCACTCCCGCTTCGGCACCGGTAAGATGCTCCGCCTTAAGCCCGGCATTGCTGTTCGTCAAGACACCTCCTAAACGGAAACTTCTGTACAGCTCGTTTAGCGTGGGCGCGCGGAAAGAGCGATAGGCCGACGCCGTTACAGAAACATTAGGACTTAAAGAACGAAGCACAGACAATCTCGGATCGAACGCGATATCACTGCGGCTGGGAAAAGTTGCGCCGGTCAAAACTCCTGGCGTGGCGATTGGAATTCGAGCCGTCGAACCATCCAAATTCCTCCAGTCGTCAAAACGCGCCCCCAGAATCACAGTCCACTTTTGATGAAACTGGAAAATATCTTCTCCGAAAATGCCGAAGGCACGCTGGCGGCCTCCCGCTACGTTGTTGGCGGTATGTATCCCCGAAGAAAACAACTGCTCATCGGTGGAACCAATCACTTCTTGAAGATCGCTGCCGACTATCAATGTTTGACTCTTTCCGACTGCGCGCGTCCACTGCGCTGTTCCTCCCAACTGCTGTGCGGGGACATGCTGTATATCGGTCAGTGACTCGATCGAGCGGTCCGATGCGATTGACGAAAACCTTTGGTTATAACCCTGCGCATCGCCAAATATTCGAAGCGACAACAAATTGCTCGCGCCAAACTGTTGATCAAGCCCCATCGAACCTTGCCCTATTTGGGTGTCATTGGTCTGGACGGGGGTACCATTGTTTCTAAATTCGTTATAAAAATTCCCCTTCGCAAAGATTTTTGCACTCGAGCTCAACCGATAGCCAATGCCGAGATCCACGGTCGCGTGTTCCGAATTCGCGTCGGTATCAACCTTCCCACGCTGCGAAGACGGAACCAAAATATAGCCATCACTGCGAAACAAGTCGGTTGCGGTCTCGAAGTCCCACTTCCCGATTATGTCGCCCGCCCAAAGCGAGAGATTCGGCGTCTGCTCATTCCCGTAGGAGGTTTCCAGCGAAAAAGCAGGACCTTCAGCTTCTCGAGAAATGAATTGCACGACGCCTCCCATGGCATCGCTCCCATACAGATTAGAGGAGCCTCCCCGAAAAACTTCCACGCTGGACACTTCAATAGATGGAATTCGAGTCCAATAGACCCATCCTCCGAACGGGTCCATCAAGGGAATACCGTCTTCCATCACCAGTGCCCGGCTGGGTCCGCTCGCTCCCAGCCCCCTCAATGACACGCCTTGCGAAGTGGGATTCGCCGTCCGGCTGCTGGATCGCCGGAACAATGAGAAGCCTGGAACCTGCCGCAGAATATCGTCAACTGTCAGTGAAGGGCTCGCCGCTACATCAGTCCCTGACATCCGCAGCATGCTGCCTGGCGTCTCGGAGAGCCTGATTCCGGAGCGGGTCGCGGAGACAACCACTTCTTCATTCACGCTGGCAGGCTTTAACACGATGTTCAGGGCGGAGGCGGGGGGAACCTTCCATGAAATCTGTGACTCGGCGAATCCAGTTGCGACGACTTCCAACAGTCCCGGCCCGTTGGGAACTTGCGCAAACGTGAAATCCCCGTTCGAATCAGTCTTTGTGGTTGCTGAAAACTCTCCGGCACGGATGTTCACTACCGCGCCGTTCACTGCTGATTGAGTCGTGTCGCGAACCGTTCCACTTATTAGAAAGGATTGGGCGGAAGCCACGATTGCAACCGTTGCCAACGCGACAGTAGCTATACCGGCCTTGAGCGGGAAGTTCATTGGCTGAGGAATCCTAAAAGATAACCGTCCGGCGAACGTTTCGACAGCCTTTCTCAGTCGCCATAACACTGCGATGGGCTTCTCCGGTGAACTGCCGGGATAACAAATCATGACAACAGACAACTGGCAACAATTCAAAGAGCTTTTTCAAGCAGCCCTGGAACTTCCGATTGAAGACCGCTCGGCCTACTTGAACCGTGTTTGCACAGAGCCCTCATCAAGAGCGGAATTGGAGGCCTTGCTCCTTTGCTATCAAGGCGTGCCTGACGATCGCAAAGAACCGCTCGAAAATCTCGACACCCCGCAAACCGCGCATGCGCACCCATTAGTCGAAAGCTTCATGGATCACTACCAGATCGTGGAAAAAGTGAGCCAAAAAGGACCAGCGACCCAATACCTTGCACTGCGGTTGAATGACCCAAGTCTAAAGCAAGTTTTAATCCTNNTCGCCCAAGTCTAAAGCAAGTATTAATCACAATCGTACAGACAAGTACAAGCGCGGCTGAATTCTTGCGTTCCTTCAAAAGAGAACGGCTGATTTTGATGAATCTTCGGCATCCGAACATCGCATCTTTTCTCGATACTGGCATCACGCGCGATGGATTGGCGTATCTGGTTGCCGAGTATATCGAGGGCCTTCCGGTTGATGAGTATTGCGACACCAACAAACTTAACACGCTCGCCAGAATCAAATTGTTTATGGACGTTTGCGATGCCGTTCAATATGCGCACCAGCGTTTTATTGCTCACACATGCATCAATGCACAGAATATTCTTGTCACGAAGAGCGGTATTCCCAAGCTGCTCGATATCTCTATAGCAGGTTTGCTGAACCAGGAATCCCGGGCGCAAGCTGGTCTCCTGGTAGCGATGAAGCGCAGCGAACTTGAATACATTAGTCCAGAACAAATCCGGGGCGGCCCGAGTACCTCTGCCGACGACGTCTACTCGCTTGGAGTTTTGCTCTACGAGCTCCTTACGGGCCATTCGCCTTATCGGATGAAAGACGGAAAGAAAGGCGATGTGCTTCCTGCCATTTTTGAGGCGCTCAAACCTAGTCAGGTGCTTGACGAGATAGTGGAGGAAACGAGTCCCGATGGAAAAAAGATGACGATCAACCCGCAGTATCTGAGTGTTTGCAGAAGTGAGCAAATACGGGCCATCCGCAAGTGCCTTGCCGGCGATCTCGATAGCATCGTGCTGAAAGCGATTCAGAAAGACTCATCCAAGCGATATGCTTCGGTCGAGCAATTTTCTGGGGACCTTCGCTGCTACCTGGCAAACCGACCGGTGCCGGCACGCAAACACACGTTTCTGTATCGCGCGGGCAAGTTCATGCGAAGGCACACGATTAGGATTTAGTCTGGTACGGCCTTTCCTGTGGATACTCCGAAACCAAACTCTCGCAGCACCGTCGCAGCCGCTGGTGTTTTTATAAACTCCAAGAATTGTTGGGCTGCTTTCTTGTGCTGAGAACCCTTCAGAATCGCGCATCCTTGTTCTATCGCCGGATAATCGGATTGTGGAATCGCGAAATAATTTCCTCTGCTTCGAACAGTTGGCGCGGCGGCGAGGGAGAGTGCAACAATTCCCACTTCCGCGGCTCCGCTATCTACGAATTGAGCGGCTTGCGAGATGTTTTCCGCCAGAACGATCTTGTCCTGGACCCGGGCATAAATGTCTTCTCGCTTTAACGCTGCCACGGCGGCGCGCCCGTAGGGGGCATGCTCTGGATTAGCGATCGCAATCTTGTGGATTTTCGAATCCAAAAGAACCTCAAGTCCTTGAGTAACATCAATGTTCGTGCTTTTTAGGGCCCACAGCACGATTTTTCCGTCTGCATAGCGATAAATGGATTCCGGCTCGATCAAGCCTTCAGCGTCTAGATGTTTGGGATAAGACAGGTCTGCCGAGAAAAACAAGTCAAATGGAGCTCCATTTTCAATCTGGCTGGTGAAATTTTCCGAAGAG
>PNAR01000256.1 GCA_003169715.1 Acidobacteriaceae bacterium
AGCATGTCATGAGACTGAACACGAAATCAAAAGCCATCCGAAGGAGAAAGAATGCAAAAGCGCAAACTTGGAAAAAACAATCTGGAAGTTTCGGCTCTTGGCCTCGGCTGCATGGGCATGAGCTTTTCGTACGGCCCGCCGAAAGACAAGCAGGAGATGAATTCTCTGCTGCGGACTGCCGTGGAGCGCGGAATCACGTTCTTCGATACCGCGGAGGTGTATGGGGCGTTCACGAACGAGGAACTTGTGGGCGAAGCTCTTGCTCCGTTTCGCGAGAAAGTGGTGATTGCCACCAAGTTTGGGTTCAAAATTGATCCCGCCACCGGCAAGCAGGCCGGGTTGGACAGCCGGCCAGAGCACATCAAGGAGGTCGCGGACGCTTCGCTCAAGCGGCTCAAGACCGATGTCATTGACCTGTTCTACCAGCACCGTGTTGACCCGAACGTGCCGATCGAAGACGTGGCGGGCGCGGTGAAGGATCTGATTCAGCAAGGCAAAGTGAAACACTTCGGACTTTCGGAAGCAGGAGTTCAAACCATTCGCCGCGCGCATGCGGTTCAGTCTGTGACCGCACTCCAAAGCGAATACTCGCTGTGGTGGAGGAAGCCTGAAGCGGAAGTGCTGCCGGCTCTCGAAGAACTTGGAATTGGTTTGGTTCCGTATAGCCCGCTGGGAAAGGGATTCCTCACGGGCAAGATGGACGAAAATACGAAGTTTGGGAGCACCGATTTCCGCAGCACGCTTCCTCGGTTTACCCCAGAGGCCCTCAAAGCGAACCAGGCTGTTGTTGATCTGCTGGGCAAGATTGCCAAGCAAAAAGGGGCGACGCCGGCTCAGATCGCGCTTGCCTGGCTGCTTGCGCAGAAGCCGTGGATTGTCCCGATCCCGGGGACGACCAAGTTGTCTCGCCTCGACGAGAACATTGGCTCGGTCGAAATCAAACTCACATCCGACGACCTGCGGGAGATTGACAGCGCGGCCTCGAAAATCACGGTGGAGGGCGACCGGTATCCGGAACACCTTCAGCGAATGACAGGTCTCTAGAGAGTCCATCAAGCTGTGCAAGGAAGTGAGGCGCATCTGAGAGTTGTGATCGAGAAGGAAGTTGTGGAGTGACGACAGAGTCCCAGTGGGATCCCCGGCGCGAATAGTTCTTCGCTTCTTCTCCGGGCAGACGGAAGACAGGCGAACCAGGCTAAAGTGGGATGGCAAAACATCATACGTTGCGCCTCCCAATGCCACAAATCAGGTCAAATGCTATCGCCGATTTAATCCCAAATCAGGACTGCCGAGATCTCTAATATTCTTTCAGCGGCCAAACTGCACCGTTACCCGGGTTCCGGCGGCAACATGCGATCCTGCTGGGGGAACCTGTTGCCGACCTAATCCGCTGCCCACTACGTCAAGAGTAATTCCTTTTTCCTCCGCGGCTTCAATCGCGCTACGGACGCTCTTCCCCATGAATGACGGCACCACAATTCCTCCTTCTTCCATGTCCACCACAACCGTACCTCCAGTTGGGAGTTGTACCAATGGCGAAGGAGAAGTTTGAGACGGTGCAATCATTTCAGCGTTTTCAATTGTGTCAATCCTTCCGCGCATCGAGGCTGGAACAACGTTCCCCGCCGACGTGACGGGAGCAACGTGTAAATTTGAGTTTTGCGAATTCGCGTCCTCAAAGTTCGTGCTCTGAGCTGTCTCTAAAGGCTCTCCAGGGTGATCTGGCGAACCTTCGGAGATATCCCGATCGTTAATATGGCGCGAGGCTAGCAGCACTTGGCGGTTTGGAGGCAACTCGATGTCGCGCGGGGTGTGCAGGTATTCGAGAACCTGCTGCGAGATTCGCTGAAACACCGGTGCGGAAACATCGGCGCCGTGATGCCGGCCGACTGGAGAATCGATAATCACAGCGACGACGATTGACGGATCGTTGATGGGCGCGAATCCCGCAAACGACGCGATGTATTTCGTGTGGGAATAGGCGTGGGTGGCAGGATCGACTTTTTGCGCCGTCCCTGTCTTTCCCGCCGACGAATATCCTTCGAGAATGGCTTTGCGGCCCGTGCCCGTGAGCACGACCCCTTGCATCATTTGTTTCATTTGCGCCGCTGTGGTTGGCGAAACTACTCGAATTCCTTCACCCGGATGGAAAGCAACTATTTGTGGAGATTGCTGAGCTGCGTTAGCGGTAGCGACAATATGGGGCGGCAACCGGACTCCGTCATTTGCGATGGTGGAAACCATCGCCGACAACTGGAGCGGGGTAACGCCGATCTCCTGGCCCGTCGAAATCGCTGCGATCGAGACTTTCGACCAACGGCTCACTGGTTTCGTCAAGCCTCTGGTTTCGCCGGGGAGTTCGATTCCAGTCGGCTGACCAAATCCGTATCCACGGATGTATTTGTAAAATCTGTCGCCTCCGAGGCGCAGCCCGATCTTGATTGCGCCTACTTCACTCGAGTGCGCGAGAATTTCCGCTACGCTCAAATTTCCCCAAGGCTCGTCGTCATGGATGCGCATGCCATTGACGACGATAGATCCCATCTGGCAATCGAATATTTCGCTGGGAGTGATGAGCTTTTCTTCCAGCGCGGCCGATAACGTGACCAGCTTGAAAGTTGAGCCGGGTTCATAAACGTCGCTGACAGCGTGGTCTTTCAATCGTTGCGGCGTAATCTCACGCGAAAGATTGGGATTAAACGTCGGATAATTTGCTAACGCTAGAATTTCTCCGGTGTGAGGATTCTCGACTACAACCGTGCCGGCCTCTGCGTGCGTCTGCTGCATCTCGGCTGCTAACTCGCGCTCCGCGATGTATTGAATCTGTTCGTCAATGGTGAGCACGACGTTTTCACCCGGCACGGGTTGCTTTTCCACGCTTCCAAACCATTTCTTGTGCGCATCCACCGAGATAAGCATTGCGCCAGGCTTCCCTTGCAGCTTGTTTTCATATTCACGCTCAATCCCACTGAGACCGCGATCGTCCATGCCCACGTATCCGAGGATCTGTGCCGCCAGTTCGCGCTTGGGATAAAACCTTTTCGATTCTTTCTGAAAATAAATCCCGCGCAGATTTAGGGATCGAATCCGGTTTGCCACGTCTGCGTCGGCCTTTCGCGCCAGCCAACAAAAGCTCCTGGACGCCGTGCACTTAGCCAGCAACTCCCGGGGATCGGACTTGGTGATGTGCGAGATGAGAGAAATCGTTCCTGCGAGGTTGGGGATTTCCGAAGGCACCGCGAAAACTGAGTCCACTGAAATGGACATTGCCAGTTCGCGCCCTGCTCGGTCATAAATAATCCCGCGCGGCGCCGACAACTCTTCGGTGCGCTGCTGCTGATGTTGCGCCCTTTCCTCGAAACTTCCATAACGAAAAATTTGAAGATAGGTCAGGCGGATGCAAATTCCAAAACACCAGACTGCGAGGATGGCGCCCAGGATGTAAAGTCGGCGATTCGCGGTCGAATGGGAAGAAGTCACGAAAATGTTCCCCAAGTTTTGGCAGAGGACGCCCGTCTCTCCATCGCATCATTCAGATAAAGTTGGCGGCCGACTTTTCAGTTCAGGCCGCCAGTTCGCACACGAAAAAAAATCCTTGCATCACCTGGCCGAAATCACGGAAATCGGCGTCACGCTCGCCAGTATGGGAGACGCTGAATCCTGGAGCGGTGTAGCCATACGGATCACCTGGCCAGCTTGGGGAGATTGCAAGCCCATCTTCCTCGCCAAAACATCAATGCGTTGCGGATCTTGGAGCGAGGCTTCTTCCAACCGGAGGTCGCGATTCAGTTCCGTCAATGAATTTCGCTGTGATTTTAGTATCTCTATCTTGTATCCGTATTCGATGGCTTTGAAATGCTGGAAAGCATACGTCATGACAAGCAGAAAGAGGCAGCAGAGCGCGATGCCAAACTGCTTCATTTCGCGATGGCGTCCCGGGTCCTCAACCTTTACGAGCCTGGAGTTATCAATGCTCTTGGTGAAATAAACTTCCGGCGTTCCCGTCCAACAAGGAACTCGCCTGCTCGAAGATGTGAGGGTCTGGACCGCCGCCGCTGCCGCCATTAAGCCACCTCAGAGAAAGCCAGTTCCATGTGTGCGATTTCGCGTTGTGCGACCGTATCCCAGTAATCCAGTTTGTCTTCCTGCGACCGCATGTTTTGCGGAATGCGCTTCTCGGTGGTTTCGACGGCGTTCATCAGATCGTTGATTAATGTTCCGGTGTACATATTTGTTCTCCTAAGTTTTGAACTTCTAAATTCTTTCCGCGGCTCGCATCTTGGCACTGCGCGACCGCGGATTGACTGCGATTTCTTCTTCATCCGCCGTGACCGGCTTCTTCGTCAGCAACCTGTACAGACCCTGCTGCGCGCCTTCACGAAATTTGTCTTTGACGATGCGGTCTTCCAGCGAATGAAAACTTATGATCACCAGCCGTCCTCCGCGTTTAAGCAGTTGCGGAGCGGCATTCAGCAACGACTCCAGGTCTTTCAACTCACTGTTTACGAATATTCGGAGTGCCTGAAAAGTTCTCGTCGCTGGATGAATGCGTCTTTCCGCCCGATTCATTGGCCGGGCCGCGGCTGATACGATCTTCGCAAGTTCTGCGGTAGTTCGTATCGGCCGCGACCGGACAATGGCTCTGGCGATTCTCCGCGACCTCCTTTCGTCACCGAATTCGTAAATCAGATCAGCGAGTGTGACCTCGTCGAGCTGATTTACCACTTGATCGGCGGATTGCCCGGCTTGCGTGTTCATGCGCATGTCGAGCGGTCCTTCCGCCTGAAAACTAAAGCCTCGCGCGGGATCGTTGAGTTGCAAACTGCTGACTCCGAGATCCACCAGGATTCCGTCGTACGGTCCAAATTCGTCGTTGGTCCTTGGTCGTTGGTCGTTGGCAAAATCTGCAAACGAACCGTGGATCAATTCGACCGTCGGCCAATCTTCTTGTTCTTGGCCAACGACTAATGACGAACGACCAACGACGATCTTCCCCCGCGCGATTTCTAGCGCCGCCGGATCTTTATCGAGGCCAATCAAATGTCCCTGTCCGCCGAGGCGTTTTGCGATTTCTAAACTGTGCCCGCCCAGGCCGACCGTGGCGTCTATATAAGTCCCACCGCGCTTGATAGCTAAAAATTCGATCGCTTCTTTTAAAAGAACCGGAACATGGCCAGCTTTTGAGTGACTGCCATGCCCACCCCGCTCGGGGATGTCTGTGAAACTTTCCGCCACTAGATGCCCAGCTTGTCCAGCGTGCTCTCATCCTCAGGCGTAAACTTTTCGTCTTCGACCTGCTTACGGAAGACTTCCAGATTGCGTACTTCCAAGTGCGTCAGATGTCCCAGTACCGCGACTTCGCCCTTGATCTGCGCCGCATCGCGCAACAAACTTGGAATCAGCAGTCGCCCCTGGCCATCCATCTCAATCACCTGCCCGTAGTAATTCACCCGCTCCAAAAACTTTTTCTTCGTGGGATTGAAGGTCGAGAGCGCCGCCAACTTCTGCTCGATCCGTTCCCACTCCTCGAAGGGATACACTTGAGCAACCTTGCCATCGAGGCTGGTGATGTAAAATTGCGTTCCGTACTTCTCGTCTATGACACGCTTGAAGTCCGCCGGAACCTTGAGGCGTCCTTTTTCGTCTACGCGAGTTGGGTGATTGCCGCGAAACATGTGTCCGGCCCTTTATTGGGGCTGAAAATCTTTTGGCAGCTACTGCCACTACGAGGGAGGTAAAAAGAGCGAAAATGGCGTCAGATTGTGGTTCGTTGGGGCTAATTTTCTGGGGGTCAGTCTCTAAATCCACTGGCGCCTCTCGAAATGCCGATGTTACCCACGAGCCTTACTGTTGAGACCACTTTCTACCACTTTTGTCCACAGTTTACGCCTAAACCGTTTATTGTCAATAAGAAAGTTGTAGGTTATCATTGTGAGACGAAGACGAAGGGAGAAACCGCTAGATTTTGTGGTTTAGAAAAGATAGGACCGCAATCCCTTGGGTTTAGACAGATGGTGCGGAACGTCTAAGTTTCGCTGTTTGTTCGCTTTAGGACAAACCATCGTCGCTGGAAGCGCAGATTTTGATTTGGCAAGAACCATCGATTGGCCCATCTGCCTTATCAGCGCGTTTGCCAACGTCTTGGGTTGCGCCTGCCGTGGAAGCACGCGATGACCACAATCCTGTGGACTTGGACTTCAAAAAATCGTCCGTAAGGAAAGCGCCGCACTCCCGCGCGCCGACGGCCCCGGTGGACCACGGGAAATTGCATCGGATGATCCGCGATTGTCTCGACCGCCGCTTCAACCGCAAGCGGGAACCGTTCTCCACCTCGACGCGAATGTTGTCATACCACGCCCGCGCTTCCAGCAGATCCTCGTTGGCTTCAGGGATCCAGACGGCTGGCAGCGTCACAGTTTCTTGGACAGGCTCGCCCTGACTTGCTCCCACGGGATGACATCGGAGGGATTTTGCTCATGCCGCTCGATGCGATGATCAAGCTCCGCGCGTTGCGCGTCCGTCAACGACAGGGCGTCGGCTTCCAGACTTTCCCACACCACATCCAGCAGCTCGGCCTTTTCGGAAGCGGAGAGATTTTCTATTTCGTGTCGCAAATCGCTCATCGTGTATAACCCTAGCGCGGTTTCCCCGCCCTGGCAAGGTGCTTTCTTTCCGTGCTAAACACCCGCTCAGGGAATGGGGTACGTCCCGTCCGTCCCCGCATTTCCCCAAGCATTTCCTCAAGAACCGGACGCGCTCTCTCCAGGAGACGAGCTTTCAGTCGTCAGCATCCATGACGATCGGTGATTGGGGCAGCTTTCCCGCAGTTCTGCCTGCATTGCGCGTTTACGGGCCCTTGCCGCAACGAGATTCCCCAGCGCGTCAGTTTTCATGCACATCCCATCCCAGGCGCCACACTTTGGGCAATTCACGTCCCACAAACCGTGAATCCCAGCTTTAATCCTACGGAGGATCGTTGCTTGTTGGGACGATGGCATCAGGTTGAAAGCTTTCGGCTCGGTTGTTCCGCTAGTCCCAAGGTGCTCAAATTCAAACGCGATTTCCACATCGCACGTTGGCTTGCTATCTTGCCAGATCTCCGGCGGCAGCATAAACGTTTCAACACTTCCGGGCTGAACGATTCTATGCGCCGGAAGGGTAGTCATCGTTCCGTTCTCGCGCTCGATCAATATTCTTGTAATCAGAACGTGGTGTGCGCCTTGGTTTGTAATCCAAGCCTGGGCGTTCCCGTTCGGGGCGTCCAAACCGTGTTGCAGCATAACGCGGTGTTGCTCGTCCCATTGTCTTGTCAGGAGAGAAAGTGTCTCCTGATTTGTTCCTACGTAAACCGCCGTCAGGCTGAGTAGCAACACTGTGGCCACGAAACCAGCCAGATTCGCAACTGCCTGGACCTTGTTCGCGTCGGACCAGAAGTGTATTCCGGCAGAGACGCCGGCAGCGATGAGAATTGCCGCAATCAGGAAAACAATCCAGCCCTTAAACATCCTTTTACCTCCGAAAGTGGCTTTCGATTCCCTTGAGTTGTCATGGTCCAGGAAAGAAACCGAATTGATTCCCAGTTCCTTGGTAATCAGAATCCCCGGCCCAGGAATCTGCACAAGCGACTGATCAGTGCCGACCCACGCCGCTTTCTCTAAGAAGAGGCTGGCATCCTTGGGCTCATCGGAGTAATACCGCAGCCAACCCATTATCGTTCGGCCATCGCCCAATTCGACCTGAACAACACCGCTTACGTCGTGGAAAGCATCACTCCACACCGAGCTCCGCGTGGTGCGCTGAGTGAGTCTCAATTTTCGGAACACCTTACCGGAGAGATCGTTGGTGACAATTCCACCGACGCCAAACGCTAGAACGAGCGCAATCCCGGCCAATTCAAACAGTGAGCGATGGTCGAACTGCACTGTGTAGCGAGTTGCGCCCTGCACCTGTTGCGACACGAAAGCCACGGGAACGGACCCGCCGTGAACTAGACCAAAGATGAGGTAAATAATGAAACTGTACAAGAGCGACTCGACAATTTTGTCGAGCTCGCTCTGCTTAGGCCTGACGCAGAGCCACTGAATCAGCCGCGCGCACAGGAAGCCCGGCAAGAGAATAAAAAGGGCAGTGAGGCCTTCCAAGCCTACTAGGTGTTCCATTTACCTCCCTTTCGGGCTAACCCTTTTTGGGACCGGCTGGCGGAGCAGGTACGGGCTTTGGAAGAGATAGATCTGATGGGGCAGTTGGCTTAAATCCATCGCGCTGGCCCCCTTGTCCCTTTTCCACCTTCCCCCCGTTCACACGATCAATCGGTCGTTTTTCTACTAGCCTGAGTTCATCGTCAGACATAAATTCCCCCTTGAATAATATTGCGCCGTCGGACTTTACGGTGTCAATTGCGGCAGCTGTACCTCCCGCAGCAATTTTCGCGCTTGGCAGTAACTTGACGGCCAAGTGCCCTACGCATCCGCCTTTTCTTGCAGACGTGTGGGTGCTGCGTCAGCCGACTCTCTACTGGCCTGGGGTAAGATCTTTTTCCCAATGACGATCCAAATCCCCTAATTCATTGAACGGCAAGATTCTCTGTTTTCATCTTATCGGTCAGGCCGGAAAGATCGAAGGTCACGGTCTGTGCCGATTTCTCGTAATAACTGAATTCCAGCACCAATTTGTTATGTTGCATAATCTGATTGAGGAATTGCTTTTCTCGCCCGTAAGGAAAGAGGGTGTCATGGCTGTCGGAAATGCCCCACGTCTGGCGGAGCGGCCCTTCTTCGTCAAGTTTCAGCCGCACGGGGGTGCTGTACTCCGATTCGTAGCCTTCTGAAGCGATCATCCCGTGTACGGCGGGTGGCCCTCGATAAGAGA
>PNAR01000274.1 GCA_003169715.1 Acidobacteriaceae bacterium
GGCTTTGGTTGCGGGGGGTGGATTTGAACCACCGACCTTTGGGTTATGAGCCCAACGAGCTACCAGACTGCTCCACCCCGCGAATTGATCATAACAATCGCATTCCCCAGCGTCAATTGATGCAATCGTTTGCTGGAAGCAAACCCATCGGATTTTCTTACTAGATTGTGGGAACAATATCTGAAACTCGACCAACAATTGGTTTTTTCTCCTCAGCTTCTTCGCGAATTATTGCAGCGCTCTAGAGGATGAAACGCTTCTCATCTCCGAGTGGCGTGACGGAGCCTGTTTTATCTTGCCTTTTTTACCATTTTGAATCGTAGATAACGCTTCTCCACTCTTATTTATAAGTCGCCTCATGTCTTCCGATAATTCCACATCTCGTTGGAGTGTCATTCTCGCGTTCGGATTGGTTTACTTTTTCTGGGGATCAACTTATCTCGCAATTGACATTTCCGTGGAACATATTCCTCCCGCGTTAATGTGTGGCGTTCGCTTTCTGATTGCGGGTGTATTCATGCTTGCATTTTGCGGGATTCGAGGACGCAAAATTTCCCATTCATGGGGCGACCTCGCGCGTATGGCGGTGGTCGGAGTGTTGTTGCTCGTGGGCGGCAACCTCACTCTGGCTTATGCGGAAACTCACATCGGTTCAGGGCTCGCGGCCCTGATCGTCGCGATTATTCCGTTGTGGTTCCTGCTATTGGACAGGTTGATATTGGGCGATCATAGCGTACCCCTCCTCGGAAAAGCGGGCTTGGCCTTGGGCATCATTGGAATGGTCGTATTGTTGTGGCCCGACTTGACCGCCACCAGTACGCTCGGACGCGCTCAATTATGGGTGTGCATGAGTTTACTCGCGGGCGCGTTTAGCTGGGCGCTGGGTTCGGTACTGGCGAGGAAATGGAAGTCGGCGGCAGTGGACCCATTTTCCGCTACTGCCTGGCAAATGATCGCCGCCGGAGTGACGTGTCTTCTTATTGCTGCTGTCTTGCGCGATTTCTCCCGCGTTGTGTGGACTCTGCGAGGAACCAGCGCGGTTTTGTATCTCATTATCTGCGGGTCGTGGATTGGATACACGGCTTACATATGGCTTTTGAACCATGTTGCCACATCCAAAGTTTCGACCTATGCCTATGTGAATCCAATCGTAGCCGTGTTCCTGGGATGGCTGGTGCTCCACGAAAAAGTTGATGGATATATTCTTGCGGGGAGCGCGATTGTGATCGCATCGGTTGTGTTGGTGACCAGCGCCAAAGTGAAATCGCGGGTCAGGGTTGAAGCGATGCCAGCTTTGACAGTTGGAGAGTGACTCGCCGTTCCGCAGTGTAGAAGTCGCCTCTTAGATCTCAGCGACGACTGCCACTGATCTCCCGGATGATAGGCTGAACGTTCTGAGTTTTCCCTATGGCAAATTGCATCAGTTGCGGACGTCAACTGCGAACCTCGTTGTTCGGCAGCCGGGGCAACGTGTGTCAGGATTGCCGTTCCAATGCCATTGACATGACAACGGCCGGCTCGACTGCCGCGCCTACGCCTCGGCCTCGCGCACTATCGCGCGGATATCCGCCCGTAACCACCGTACTCGTCGGAATCAATGCGGCGGTGTTCGTCATGATGCTCTTTTCCGGAGTGCCTCTTGAGAATCCCACCATTGAACAATTGCTTAAATGGGGTGCGGATTGGGGACCGCTGTCCCTCGGACCGCAACCGTGGCGACTTTTGACCTCCAACTACCTTCACATTGGAATTATTCATATTGGGCTGAACATGTGGTGTCTCTGGAATCTCGGTATTCTGGCGGAACGAATCTTCGACCGCTGGACGTATGTGCTGACGTACACGGCCTGCGGTATCGCAGGGAGCCTGGGGAGCCTGTGGTGGCATCCTCGGGTTGTCGGGGCCGGCGCTTCGGGAGCTATTTTTGGATTAGCGGGGGCCTTGATCACTGCGTTGTACCTCGGAAAACTTCCAATTCCGAAGCAAGCCACACGGGGCACCATGAAGAGCCTGGTCGCTTTCGCGGGTTATAACCTGCTGTTTGGAGCCGTGGGCGCCAACATAGATAACTCCGCACATATTGGAGGATTACTGACTGGACTCATACTTGGAGCACTATTAGCCCGGCACCTCACAGATCTACCCGAGGTTCGCAGCCGCTGGAATTGGGGCATTTTTGTGGTAACGGCAGTAATCCTGGTTCTGTTCTTCAATGCTTTGAGACATGCGAATAGCAGCGTCCCTCCGTTGCCATCGGCCGGGATGGATGTGGAGTCTATTCGCGTACACGCCGAGCAGCCGCTACTCAGTTCCTTGTTCACCATCACCGGCCGTAAGAACCTCGGCGTCGTGTCCGCGAATTGAGTAGGTGAACGCCTTCCCTTTCGGCACGAATGTAACCCGGGCGGGTTGACGCTCCCACGACGGTGCTGGACATTGCGAATCGGGCAAGTCGTCTTTCGCCGAGTCACCTCCTGCATCAGGCGCGGCAACCGGTCCCAAAGATTTTTTTAAAATGGCTTTTCTTTGGCCTATCTGCGCTACGACGGCATAGAGTTTTTCCCCATCGTCCGATACGCCGCAATATGCCACGTAATCCCGGTACCAACTCGATGCCGAATAGTAAGTATCGAATTCAGGCAGAGCAAGTTGCGAAACATGGCCACTGACACGATCTACCAGCAACCACCCTCCGCGTTCCCATTGCCATATCGGCGCGTTATTTCGCTGATCGGGCAGAGCATCATTCAAACGAAAAGCGCGTCTCACTACAAAAAGATGGTCGGTCACGTCATGCGACGGCCCCACAGTAAATTCTTTCAATCGCGTGTCTATATACAGCGGCCTCACCTTGATTTCCACGGGATGGCTTTCATCGGCACCCACAAGCCACTTGGCCGAGATCGTCTTTCCGAAGCCGATGACATGCGGCTTGCCGGCGCCAAATAATAATCCCACCAGCAAGAGCGGCGAAAGTGCTCTCAAGAAATTGCGCATGACCAAAAACTAGCCGTAGTTTCGGGAAAGAAACAAGGGCAGATGACACAATAATGATCCCGCGTACCTAACTTGGGAATTGTGGTCTCGCATCACAACGCGCATTATCTTTTACAATAGAGATTCCCGAGTTAGTTATGGCTCTCCAAAAGACGCATCGGACCACTTTTCTCAACGACACCCAGTCTCACGATGGTATGGGTAAATTAATTCCACACCGGCGCCTCGCCCAGGTGTTGGTCGTTGACGATAGTCCCGAACTCGCGGCCGTGATGCTCCATCTTCTTTCCGGCGCGGGGTACGAGGTGATCACGGCGACCGATGCATCCGCTGCGCTAAAGCAAATCAGGCATCGCCTTCCCGACCTGATTCTTTCAGACGTGATTATGCCGGGCATGTCCGGATACGAATTTTGCCGCCAACTGAAAGAAGATCCATCCACGCGATTGATTCCGTTCGTGCTTATGACAGGGCTTGGCGATCGTGACGATAAGCTGCGCGCGATTGAGGCCGGCGCCGACGACCTTATAAGTAAGCCGGTTTATTCCGAAGAGCTGTTCGCCCGCGTCAAGTCACTGCTCAAATTAAAGGAATTTACCGACGAATTGGAAACTGCGGAATCGGTTATTTGCACGCTCGCCCTGAGTGTCGAGAGCCGCGACACATACACCGATGGCCATTGCGAGCGCCTGGCGCAGAACGCAGCCGACTTGGGAAGACATCTGGGTCTCGATCAAGATTCAATCGTGGCTCTGCGCCGGGGCGGCTACCTGCATGATCTCGGAAAGATTGCCGTTCCGGATGAAATTTTAAAAAAAGGCACTGATCTCACTTCCGAGGAATGGGAAATCATGAAGCAACATCCGGTAACTGGGGAAAAGATTTGCCGTCCGTTGAAATCGTTGCGTCTGGTGCTGCCGATTATCCGCAACCATCACGAACATTCGGACGGAAGCGGTTATCCCGACGGTCTTCATAAAAGAGAGATTCAACTGCTTCCGCGAGTTCTGCAAGTGGTGGACGTCTATGATGCGCTGCGCACCGCGCGTCCATACAAGCCTGCGCGAACCCACGAGCAGGCAGCAACCACCATGCGAAATGAAGCCCGTGAAGGTTTGTGGGATGAAGAAATCGTGATGGAATTTTTCAGTATGCTCAAGAAACAGCAGCGCGTGGCTTAAAGATTTAGAGCTTGTCCCCTCAGCTAACGCGAAGGACTCGTCGGAACTAGTGTTACCGTGGCGGAAGCGGTCTCGCTTGGCTTGTCGGCTAAGGTGGCTGTCACTGTGATTGTGGAATCCGGAATCGTGGCGGGTGCAACGTAAAGTCCGTTCGCCGAAATGGTGCCGCAGGTGGAAGCGGCGCAGCCCCGGCCCGCCACATTCCAACTCACCGAAGAGGACGCATCCCCAGTCACCGTGGCTGAAAATTGTTCCTTTGCATTCGTGGCAAGCTGGGCTGACCCGGGAGATATTTCTATTCCGATCTGCCCGACGATGTGAATCTTGGTCGTAACGCAAGGTAATAGGGCATTCCGCTGGGGCGCATGAGCGACAAGGCTGCTCTGGTCGGGATTGTAGAGGAAGTGAAACCGAAGAACGATGTACTGACATTCAAATTCGTTCGGAAGCGGTAAGACTCCACTTGAGGTAATAATACTGTCATAAGCCGCTCGGTCTAGTGAGGTATCCCCGGAAGTTTCAACGTAATGCACCTCTTCAATCTTACCGTCTTTCATCATCCGGAATCCTATGGTGACCTTCCCTCGTTTCAGGGTTGGAGCGCGAGCAACGTCTGGAACGTTCAGGTACCATGCTGCCTTAATTACTTGCATCATCTGGTTCAGGTAAGAATGTAAGTCGAAACCCCCGGTATCGCTGAGCACCTCAAGGGGGTGGGATGTAATTCCCGGTTTCGGCTTATTAGCGTCCTGACCATTCGCGGTCGCGGCTAAGTACTCCGCGCGCGGTTCTTTTGGTGGCGGAGTATCTTGCCCCAATAAGGGCGCACCGCAGATCACGTACATGAGGACGAGAAGCGAAGTGTATTTCATTCCGACCCGCCTCGCATATTAAGAGGATTCTTGAGACATATCGGCACATCTTCACTAGTGTTGCAGTAAGCTGGCCTTAAGGCCGATCCATCGCAGTCTGCACCAAATCCCCTAGCTGCCTGGACGTGAATTGATTTCCTTCAAGGTTGGCAAAAAGCTTTCCCTGACGATCAATGATCGCAGTATGAAAAGAGTGCACGAGCAAGCCTTCTTCGCTCCAGAACTCCATTCCGAACATTCGGGATACCCGCTGCACCTCGGGCAAGGGCCCCGTCAAAAAATGCCACGTCTTGGGATCGGCATTCCAGATTTTCGCATAGTTCGCGATCGCATCATTTTGATCGTGCTCGGGATCAATAATAATGGTGAGCAAAACCAGATCGCGGCCGAGTCGCCCCGGAAAGCGCTTCTTCAGCTGGCCCAGATTGCTGGTAAGGCGAAAGCAATACGCGGGATTCGGGCAGCGCACATACGCGAAACTGACGGCCACAACGCGGCCTTTAAGTTGAGAAAGACTTATCGCCTTTCGATCCTGGTCGCTAAGGGTGAAATCGGGGACCGATTGTTGCGGCTTCAAAGCCTTCGGTGCGGATGGATTCGCAAGATTGCTCAGAATTGCCAGTCGCCGAGCCTCGAGCGGTTCCTGCTCGAAGTTCTGATAGCGGCGCACACGGATGCCTTCCGCGTAGGATGAATTTCCCTTGTCCACTACTGTGAAGTCAATGGTCGCGCCCGGCTTTACTCCGTCCAGCAATTTTGCGTTTCTAACGTCAAAGGGCATTACCATCGCATCCATGTATCCGGGAACTTTCTCGCACGACACTGTTATAGAGCGATGGGAGGGGCTTACCGCCAGCACAAGTCCCGACAAAGCATGTTTCTCCACTGCCCAGCCGTGTGCGCTTAGCAGTAACACCACTGTTATCGTCCAAACTTTTGTTGCGTGTTTCATAAAACACATCGCGTGAATGCAAGCATTCTACGGTGATTTCTTCTTGGGCGATTTGCTCCCGGCCGTCTTTGCTGAGTTGTTTGGCCCCCCCAAACGGACCATAGGCCGGTCCAGTTTGGTGAAGTCTTTGGCAAATTCCTTAATTTCGACGAACTGATTTTTCTCCACGTTCGAGAAGTGTTGCCGGGTGTCGCTAGTGGGCCACCACACTTCCAAATCCAAAATTTGCGCCGACTTCCCCAACCCGATATGCCGCTCCATCGGATTGGCGCCAAACGATCCCCCACTGCTGACCGTGCTGTAAATCGAGCGCACAGGCTGATCTTTGTCTTTCACCGTGTCTTTCACGGTAAGTTTAATTTGAGCTCCGATCGCAGCGCGATTGGTTTTTACTCCCACGAGATGGATATTGATCCAATCATTACCGCTGCCGGGATTTTCGAAAAGACGCAATGCGTGCGCATCCGATGGTACGGCGCCGCCGATCTCGGCAACAATGTCTTCGTTGCCATTGCGGGCAAGATCGGCAAACGCGATGCCATGCCCTTTATGCAACTCGCCGGTGCCGGAAGACGCAGTAATGTCTTCGAAAGACTTGCCTTCCTTGTTCAACAACAACACATGCGGCAAGACGGCCGCAAAGGAGGGATTTCCCGATCCCAGATAGATATCGGGATATCCGTCATTATTCACATCGCCAAAGTTCGAACCCATGGGCATGAAAACCTTATCCAATCCAACTTCTTTGCTCACGTCCTGGAAAGTTCCATTCCCCAGATTCTTGTAAATTTTCATTGTCTCAACTGTGTGCGGAAGGCCAAGGTAGGTCCGCATCACTTCTTCGACGCTGCCGTAGTAACTGCTCACGTAAAGATCGGGCCAACCATCGTTGTTGAAATCAAACCACCAGGCCACAAAACTGCGTTGCGGATTGCGCACGCCAGCCTGAGCGCCAACTTCGGTAAAAGTGCGGTCATGATTATTGTGATAAAGAAAATTACCACCGACATAATTGGTGACATAGAAATCCATGTATCCGTCTCGATCATAATCCGCCGCGACCACGCTCTTGGTAAACGCGACTTTGTCCACCCCAGCGGCGTGAGAAATATCTTCAAACGTGCCGTCTCCCTTATTGCGAAATAACTGGCTCGGCCCGTTTTCGTTTCCAATAAAGAGATCCAAATAGCCATCGTTGTCAATATCCGCCCACGCCGCGGTCTGCGTTGCCGTCAGAGTTGCTCCTAATCCGCTCTGTTCTGTGACGTCGGTGAACGTGCCATTGCAATTATTGCGCAAGAGAGACTTCCGCATCGGGAACTCCCAGCCGCCACGCAACACCAAAATATCCATACAACCATCGTTGTTGTAATCCGCCTGGACAATGTTCAGTCCGCCCAATTGGTCTGCCAGGCCCGCTTCCGTTGTGCGATCGGTAAAGGTCCCGTCGCCATTGTTGTGGAAGTAGTGCAGCGATGCGCACAAATCGGCGCTCGATGTGACCACATCCAGCAAGCCGTTGTTTTCAAAATCATCCACAATAACTCCACCAGCCACAGAAAAATCTTTAAGCCCGGCCTCGGAAGCCACATCCACGAAACGCCCAATATTCTCTTTCGATTCAAATATGGAGGGCGGAAGGAGGTATTTTTGCGGAACACCCTGCGGATATTTTCCGAGCGTCACGTACGCAAGATTGAGCATCCACTTCACTTCCAGATCGTCGGGCTTCTGCGCCAGATATTGCTGGAAGTACTGAATCGCCTTTTCCGAATCTTCCGGATTCCGGAATTTGGGGAAAGCAACATTCGCGCGCGGCGGGAAAATGCAACGATCTCCTGGATTTCGGTACTCCCCATTTTCCATCTCCGACTTGTGAAAATAGGCAACGCCCAGCGTCTCTTCCATCACGGGCACCGCATCGGGCAGGCTGGTCTTGACTACCTGGTTGGCCGCGTTCCATTGCGCAATGGCTTTTCCCATCTCGCCCTGAAAAGCATGCAGTTCCGCAGCTGCGTAATGCGCTTGCATTAAGTCGAGTGGCGCGGAATTTTGGGCCTGCGGGCTGCGAGGGTCCAATGCCTTGTCGAGTCGTTCCAAAGTGATAGGAATTGAGAGTTGCCGGATGGCGCAGATTTGCTGTAGGTCGCGGTCCCATCCTTCAGACTTCGGAAAATTGCGGAAGATTGTGTCAGCTTCGCCGAAACCAGAAACGAGAACAGCCGGCCGCAAAGCACAAGCAGCAGTCGCGGTCGGCAGTGGAGGTGAATTTGCAGTCTGCGGGGGAATTTCAGAATCTGGCAGGACTTTAAGAATCGCGTATCCAGCAGGGACTTGAACGACGTTCGTAAGTTTCCCCGGAGCGACGCCGTCTAATGCATCCCTTAGTTCGGCGCATAAGCTGCCAGGATCGGGTCTTCCCATATAGCCGCCATCGGCCGAAGTCGGATCCGACGACATTGTCATGGCTACCTGCTCGAAGTTCGCTCCTTGCTTCAATTGACCGAGGATTTGCTGCGCTTGCGACGAGGATGCCACAACAATGATCCTCAGGCCATGCGCACTCGTCGGCGGCGCCACATTTTGTGCAAAGCAAGAAGACGGGGAGATGGCCACCAACAACGCAATCCAAACCTCGAGCGCAAGGTTACCCAAAATAACCGCCGACAACCGATATCTCAATCA
>PNAR01000059.1 GCA_003169715.1 Acidobacteriaceae bacterium
AGACATTTCCTGGCTTTGTGTGGGGCAGTTTCGGTGGTGTCCTTCTCGGTGCTGTGTACGTCTTCGCCCTTGCTTGGATCTTCGCCTGGTACTTTGTCTGGATGCATAACACAAGCCTCGTAGGAAAAGAAAAATAGAGGTCGTGTTCGGGATCAAGCTTTCTCGCTCGTTTCCACATCCCCTAAGTTGATATGCCAATGAGAACAAAAACTCAGAAAGAAAAAGATAGTGGTTCAATTCGCCCGCACCCGCGCAATGAAGCGGGGGCAATAGGGGGAGGCGCGCACCCAGGAATCCCTCAGCACTGGGATATGAAGGAAGGTTCAGCGAATCTCCTGGGCGCCACATGGATCGCCGAAGAACAAGCTTACAACTTCGCGATTTACTCGAAGCATGCCTCCAGCGTCACGCTGCTTCTGTTTGGCCCTGAGAGTTTCGTCACGCCCGTTCTCAAATATAGGTTTGGCAGTTTCAAAAACAAGACGGGCCGTGTGTGGCACGCGCGAATTCCGAAGCGCGAGATGGGTGACGCCCGGTACTACGTTTATTCCATCGCAGGCACTCCTCCATCGGGAGATCGCTTTGAGCGGCACGCTTTTGATCCGCAGAAGATGCTGCTTGACCCGTACGCGAAGTCTGTGTTTTTTCCGCCAGCCTTTGACCGCCTGGCAGCAGTGGGCCCGGGCGACAACGCGGGAAAGGCGCCGCTGGGAGTTCTCTGCGAGGAAGATTCGGATTTTGACTGGGGCGATGACCCGCGCCCCCGGCACGACCACGATCTGATCATCTACGAGATGCACGTGCGGGGATTCACGATGAATCCAAACTCAGGCGTCAGTCCCGGGAAACGCGGCACGTTTACCGGACTCATGGAGAAGATTCCCTATTTGCGCGAGCTCGGCGTCACGGCGGTCGAGCTGATGCCAGTCTTTCAGTTCGATGCCACCGAGCCCAACTATTGGGGTTACATGCCATTGAATTTCTTTTCGCCGCACGACCGGTACGCCGCCGGGCAAAGCGTGTGTGAACAGCGCCGCGAATTCCGAGAAATGCTAAAGGCGTTACATGAGGCGGGCATCGAGGTGATCCTGGACGTGGTGTACAACCACACGGGAGAGGGCAATGAGTCCGGGCCAGTTTACAGTTTCAAAGGCATCGACAACAGCACCTACTACATGGCTTCGGACGATCCGCAGCGCCCGTACGCGGACTTTACGGGGACTGGGAATACGTTGCACTGCGCGAATAGCACGGTGCGGCAACTGGTGATCAATAGCCTGCAATACTGGGCCAGAGAGATGCACGTGGATGGTTTCCGGTTTGATCTGGCCTCGGTGTTTTCACGAAAGACCGATGGTTCGATCAACCTGGAAGACCCGCCGATCTTCGGGGACATCGCCTCGGACAACGACCTCGCAAGAGTGCGGATGATTGCCGAGCCATGGGAGGGGAACCTCGCCTCTCCCAACTACGAACTGGGTCTTTCGCCCGTTCACACGAATCCGTCCGGAGAAGGATGCTGCCCGATGTGCGGGCAACACCAGTGCGAATGTCCGAAAGTCACAGCGGCACTGCAACGGGGTTTCCCTGGTATTGGCTGGCGCCAGTGGAACGACAAGTTTCGGACAACGGTTCGCCATTTCGTGAAAGGTGATCCGGGATGTGTTTCCGATCTCATGACCAGAATGTACGGTAGTGCGGATGTCTTCCCAGACTCTCTGCAAGAGGCATGCCGGCCGTACCAAAGCCTGAATTACGTCAGCGCGCACGACGGGCTGACGTTGTACGACTTGGTCTCCTACAACTCTCCCGACAGCTGGAACTGCGGTGACCGCGACGGAGAGGCCACCAGTGGCGCTGCCGTGATGCGGCTGCGCGAGAAACAGGTGAAAAATTTCCTCTGCCTTCTTCTGCTTTCCAACGGCACTCCCATCTTTCGTGCTGGCGATGAGTTCTTGCAGACACAGTACGGGGACGGGAATCCGTATAACGTGGATGGCCCCAGCACATGGCTCGATTGGAGCCGTTTGCAGGCGCACAAGGATGTATTTCGTTTCTTTCAGAGGATGATCGCGTTCCGCAAGAGCCATCCGAGCCTGGGCCGTTCCGTCTTCTGGCGGGACGATGTGAAATGGTATGGAGTCAGCGGGCAGGTTGATTGGTCCGAGGCGTCTCACAGCCTTGCGTACTGCCTGCACGGAGCGTCCGCGAACGACAGCGATCTCTACGTAATGATCAACGCCTACTGGGAGCCACTGTCGTTCGCGATACAGGAAGGGGAGCCCGGAGATTGGAAACGGATTGTCGATACGTCGGAAGACAGCCCTAGCGACTTTGCAGATGCAGGAACGGCTTCGCCGTTGTCGTCGCTTTTCTACACGGTGGCACCGAGGTCGGTAGTTGTGCTCCTAAGAGCATAGTGCGGCGTCCAAGTGCACAGGGCCTAAGAGCACGGAGCAACGGATGATCAGGAGTGCGTACTTTAAGTTGGATTCATGGATAGGAGATGCAAATGAACAAATTCGAATATACGGTCACAACGAATAAGACTTTCCCAGAGGCGGTGGAGGCGGTCGAAAAGAAAACAGCCGAAATGGGCTTTCGGGTTCTGCATACTCACGATTTCGCCGCAACTCTTGCGGAAAAAGGATTTCCTCGGGAGCCGCTGAAGCTCGTTGAAATCTGCAACGCGAAGTACGCAAGCCGGGTTTTGGAGAAAGATGTGAAGCTTGCGCTGATGCTGCCTTGTCCTATCAGCGTTTACGTCCAGGGCGGCAAGACATGCATCAGCACGCTCCTCCCTACGTCCATCGCGCACTTCTTTCCAAATGCTGGGATCGAGGGCATTGCAACGGAGGTCGAGACGGCAGTGGTCAACATTGTGGACGCAGCTCGGTAAAGACACGGCCAGGCGGAACGATTCGGAGTTCCTGAAAGATTCAGTTTCGTTTGCCGAGAGCGGGCGGAAGGCTAATCGGACATCAAATCACGCAAATTGTTGCCGGGATGCGGATTGGCAAATCTTCCTTGATGCCTCTCTTCCACGCAAAACATATGGTCTTCGTTGGCGTGATGTGTCGGAGCAACACGGCGTGTCTGCGCAGCGAGAACGTTGAAGGTCGCGGCTCTTTGGTGCGAGTCTTTTGGACGCTGTCTAAATCAGTTCTTCTGGCGACAAAGTGCCAACGAATGGTGAATAAAGAAGGAGAAAGTGATTCATCAGGTTTCATCGCAACTCATTTCCTTCGGTTAGCGCCAATTCCGGCAAGTCCTGATTAAATTACTTTCTTGGCTGTTAACCGAAGGATTGCTGGGTCCGATTCCTGCGCTGCGAACTTCGCGTGGTGCTCGCTCAAACGAGTTCCACGGAAATCGTCGTGCCTTCCTAAGCTTTTCCTAAGACTCGCAACGAAAATACAAGCCCCAGATTATCCACTAACACTGGCAAAACCGTTTTTCCACTTTTCGCTCGTTGACTACAAAGGAGTTGCGTTTTACCATCGCCACTGGGAATTTCTTAGGGTGCTTGGACAGAATCCCCCCCTCTCCGCCAGATTTGTTTATTCCCCATATCTACATGTACTTCCATCAAGTGGAACTGGCGGGCTACTGCCCGGGCTAATAATTTCGTCTGGTTGTGTTCGTAGCCCGTTTCAGTAGCCTGGGCTGTTATCTGGAATGTTTTGTCACGCGCGCTGAGAGCTCGATACTTAAACCCTTATCGGTCATCAAGGGCGGACGGGGCCTGAGAACGGTAGGCGTCACCCGTCACGAGCAAAGCCGAGATTTCGGGTCTTGCCGAGAGCAGCATTTCTTTGGATACGAGGCATGGCTGCCGTGCGTAGAAATGCCGGGACGAAGACTGCACAGTGACCGTCCGTCTCAGCGAGTCCCGCTTAGCGAGAATCTCTCACTGCAGCTTCGGTTTCCGGTTGGACCACAAAGAGCAGAATGATGCCGATGACCGTGAACATGCGGGCGGCCTCGTCCTGGCCGTTCCACGTCTTCGACTGCCACATCAAGAACCACTCCCCGCCGACGCTTAGAAAAACGACAAACCACATCAGTAAGCTCAACGTCAGGGCAGAGATCGCGACACGCTTGGATTGAGTGAACCCCGAGGAGGTGTCGTGCAAGGCCCCCGCCATCAGGAACCCTCCCAGCCAGCATATGATCATGGTCAC
Source organism: Acidobacteriaceae bacterium (assembly GCA_003169715.1). Taxonomy (GTDB): domain Bacteria; phylum Acidobacteriota; class Terriglobia; order Terriglobales; family Acidobacteriaceae; genus PALSA-188. Next base: position 4,185 of record PNAR01000059.1, read on the forward strand.
CGTTTCCCAAGCGATGATCGAAAGGTAGAAAACCGTGTGCCACACAGGCGAGTTGATCGCACGCCACATCTCACGATTTCCGGGAAATGTCGAGTCCATCATCAAGACATGGCGCATGAACTGGTAGTTCGAGTCGTAGTTCGTCGTATTGTTCAGGACGACTAGCGAATAGAAGATCGCTACGGCGAAGACCAGCGCCAGCTTAGCGATACGAAGCGTCATGGTTTTCCTTTTCTTGGCGGGCTCCAGGTAGAGCCCGCACCCGGTGAAACAAATGTCCGGAAGTAGGCGGTGAGAGCCGCAATGGTTGCGTCGTCGTAACCTGGAGTGCCGGGCATTTGCGCGTGAGGATTCTTTGTTTGCGGGTTTCGCACATAGGCGGCGAAGTATTCGGGTGACGCCCTGGCCCATGCCGATAGCACCAGCCAGGGAGTGCCGGACTTCTGTCCGCCTTCGCGGCCCATGTTGTGACAACGGAAACAATTCTGTTGAGCGATGCGGAAACCAGCCTTTACCACGGGTGTTGCAGCACGAGGCTCGCGCGGGGCGATCGCGCCGAAGACCGCGTTCTCGTCGCGCAACTCGATCCTTACGACTCCCCACGGGATTTGCGGTTCATCGGAGTGAGAGAGAGTCTTGAAGCTGGGCGTAAACTTGGGATGCGAGATCATGTAAGGTCCCATATCGTAGCTTTGTCCGTCGGAGCTTTTTGGCCAGCCCGATGGCGGTTTTCCATCGACCGTGAGCACGAGCAAGGGATGATGCGCGGCAGCATAATCACGCGGGTAATTCGCGTGATATTTATCGTCGCAGATGGCGACCACCATGTCCGATTGCGGCGCAGCACCTAGAGACCGGGTCAATTCCTCCAGCGAGACGCCGGTGATCTTCGTCGGACTTGTGAAGTTGGAGTCATCCGCTACGGTGTATGACACTTGGGGTAAAGCGAGCAAATCCTCGCGCGTGATGTAGCGTGTGACCCCCAGGGGCAGTCCGGCAAGCTCGCCCCCTACCTCGAGATCGGAAGGTGATTGGCGCGCCGCGCGCAATTTGGTGATAGGAGCGGAGCCAACGACAGGTTTGGCGGCAGTGTTTCTCTGTTTCGCATAGCTATGCGCTAAATCGCCGGTTACGAGGAGGCCAGCGATGCCCAGCGAACAAATCCGCAGTCTCCGCATGGCCAATCCTAGCGCACCGCATACGCGCAAGCAAAAAAGCGCGCCGAAGGATGTCTACTGAAAGTCCTTGCCGATTACCGGCTGCTCACCCGCATAACACTTGGACATTTGATCATCGGTTCATTTATCCGCTCAGCAGCGTTTCAGGAGAAAGTCATGGGGGGCGCAGCCTAGAGTCGTGCGAGCTCAACCGGTCGATGCAACACCTTCTAATCAATTGGTCCAACAATACTTCCCGATAGAGAACCCAACTGTCCGGCTGGATTCAATCAAACCTAGCCAGGGTGGTGTTCCGTTTGAATCAATGAATCAACGCTCGCGAACGACTTTTAGCGGTTCAGTCGCCTGTAAGTGGACGTCCAGCTAGTGTTGCATCGACCCATTGAGACCGCCGCGCTTACGGACAAGTCCGATAATCGAATCAGGGAGTAATTGCGACCTTAGGATTGAAATTGGCGCCAATCTACATTGGTTGTGTGGATGTTGCGGAGGCCCACGGGATCCCCCTGGTGCCGAACTGCCAGAGGGGCAAGGATCCCTCGCGCGTTGCTCGGCCTGATGGGCTAGAGTAAACTGCGTTGCCGCTGATGGATAAAGACCCTACGATCGGTCGAACCATCTCCCACTACACCGTGCTTGAAAGACTGGGCGGCGGTGGGATGGGGGTTGTTTACAAGGCCGAAGATACTCGCCTTCATCGGTTCGTGGCGCTCAAATTTCTGCCGGACGACGTAGCGCGTGATCCGCAAGCGCTCGCCCGATTTCAACGTGAAGGTCAGGCTGCATCGGCACTGAACCATCCCAATATCTGCACCATCCATGACGTAGGTGAACAGGACGGCAAAGCTTTCATTGCCATGGAATTTCTTGACGGCGTGACGCTCAAACATCGCATCGGACAAAAGCCGATGGAACTCGAACCGGTGCTCGTTTTAGGAATCGATATTGCTGATGCGCTTGATGCGGCGCATAGCGAAGGAATCGTTCATCGCGACATAAAACCCGCCAACCTGTTCGTAACTAAACGCGGCCATGCCAAGATTTTGGATTTTGGGCTGGCGAAAGTGGGCACGCGCACCAAGAGGATTCCGGAGGGCACCGGGGCGACTGTTCAAGAAACACTGCTCAGCGACGAGCATCTCACCGGTCCTGGCGCAACATTGGGCACGGTGGCTTATATGTCGCCCGAGCAAGTTCGCGGCAAGGAATTAGACGCGCGCACGGACCTATTTTCATTTGGCGCGGTTCTGTACGAGATGGTCACCGCTACTGCACCTTTTCGAGGAGATTCGCCCGGAGACATTTCTGACGCGATTTTGCATAAACCTCCAGCAGCCCCTGTACGGATCAATCCAGAAATTCCTGAAGAGCTGGAACGAATTATTTTCAAGGCTTTGGAGACGGACCGAGATTTGCGCTATCAACACGCGTCTGAAATGCGCGCCGACCTGAAGCGCCTGA